>CAJXOV010000050.1 GCA_913057815.1 uncultured Flavobacteriales bacterium | reverse complement strand
TCGGAGATGTGTATAAGAGACAGGTATTGCATACCGTGAATAGTAGCTGTATTGATTCCAGGAACAAAAATGGTGTTAAGCCCTAAAGTCTCGTTATTCATATTGTCATAAATAATACCCGTAGTATTAAACCCATCTTTCCAAGGGTGAACAATAAATCCGTTTGGCTCTCTAGCTGAAGCTAACCACCCGTATTCATTCCATAAAGTATACCCGTCAGGATTGTTCTGCGCACTAGCTACCAAAAATGCTGATACATTTTCTTTTACTCTAACCTCACTGGTTCTTAAAAATGCGCTATCTCCTTCCAATAGGAATGCAGGCTGTCCATTAAACAGGTCAGAACTTTCAACGTATGTTGGTTTTTGTACATCTTCACTTTGCGTTGCAATAGCATTATTACCACTCACATCAGCCCAATAGCCTACTAAATCACCATCTGCAATGTCAGAATCTCCTTCTTCTGTATACAAATTCTCATCAGCCATAAACCAATAAGAAAGTTCATCTTGATTCCCTACTCCACCTGGCCCATGTATTCCTAACGGATCTGGAGCACTATTGTAGGCTAAAGAAACTAAATAGCTCTCTTCAGTAAGAACTCCAAACTGATCAGTAGCTACATCATTAGGAATGTAAATAGTCACCTCACCAAAATTAGTTGGAGTAATGGTAATCTCATAATTGATAGGACCTCCTGTTAATTCAGTCACTTCACCATTTGCAACTACTATTTCATTGATCTCTAAAGTCTCAGCTTCTACGTAATTTAAATTTTTAAGGAACTTCACTTCCAATGTAGTAGCTCCATAAATCTCTCCTGATTCATCAGAAGGAATAATCGATGCCTTGGCAGGGAAATAATAAGTTTCTGAATCATATAAATCTGATTCCCATAACCCTCTTCCATAGGTGGCAGCTCTAATTCTACTTGTAGCTATATCTTCTCCATAATAGATTTCCACCTCAGTTACATTCACTGCAGGAGGAAGATTCCCACCTGAAAACGGTATCCAATCTTCCATTGTAGCATCTTTATAATAAATCCCCATTTCAGTACCTATATAAAGACCTTCATCGGAATTTTTATCATATTCTATGCTGTTTATTACCACATCTGGAAAATTATCATCTGTCATTAACTCCCAGCTTTCACCTTTATTTACAGTCTTATATACATCTCTGAAAAATGCTAGATAAAGAATGTTTTCATCATACGGGTGAGACTCTATGTCATCTATTGTTAAGTTGAACTGAGGTAAATTAGTAGATAAGTTTATCCATTCAGATTCAGGATCATTAATGTTGTCTTTTCTAAATAGCTTCCGTGTCAGTTTCGATATATAGATTGTTTCTGGATTAGCTTCAGATTGACATATCTCATTTATGTTAGCTCCATCATTACTTATTAAATCCTCTGACATTTGCTCCCATACAATATCTTCAGCATTCTCGGTTTTGATATTATCACATCTCCAAAGATTTAAGTATCCCAAAAACATAGTGTTCGAGTTCGAATTGTCCAGCAAGTAAGGGGTCACCCACATCCCATTTTCGTCAATTCCTCCAAAACCATTCCTAGCACAAACCTGAGCTGAGTAATTTGGTCCGGTTCTTCTTATTTGTCCATTTTGAATAGCCCCATAAAAATAATCAGGGTCTTCTTGATCATACATACATTCCATTCCATCAGCTCCTATTCTTCTCTCCCATTTCGTTCCTATCCATTCACTAGTCCCGTTATCCTGAAACCCTGTTAAAACGTTATTAGCAGAATGAGGTGATTGACCTAATTTATACATCTGACTTACCACCATTCCATTTGAAACATCCTTCCAAACTTCATTGTTCTCTCTTTCATAAATCCCACCATCATTTCCTAACCAGTAATTTCCAGTATGAGGACTAAAAGCACTTGCATGTTGATCTACATGAACATAATTATTAGATGCTTCTAACCAAGTTACTCCTCCGTCTTGTGACCTTAACACCCTAACTCCTGCCACATAAACATCAAGTGCATCATTCGGGTTAGCTGCTATAGACAAATCATACCATGCTTGTCCTCCACTAGCATCATTTGACCAACCTAGAATATTAGGAGAGTTAGACATTTCTTCCCACGTAACTCCTGAATCCACACTTCTGAATAACGCTCTAAAATCTGTAGAATTAGCTCCACATACATAGACCCAGTCTGGTTCATCTGCAGAGACTGCTATAACAGATCTTGACGAAAATGAAATTGTTCCTGACTGATATTCAAAAGACTCTCCTCCATTTGTACTTCTATAAAAAGATGTGCTTCCCGTGGCGTAAACTATATCAGGATTAGTAGGATGCATTTTTATATCCTTAAAATTATTTGGAGGACTCACTAGTGACCAAGAATTACCTCCATCATCAGTTCTGTATACTCCTTCATTACTGGCAGCCATGATCACACTTGTATTCTCAGGATTGACCACCATCATTCCTACCACTACATTCGGCATTCCGAATCCTGGGGCGTCCCAAGTCTCACCACCATCTGATGACTTCCACACTCCTAAGCCTGGAGCATCAGCTGAATCTCTATCTCCTGTACCGATGTATATATTATCAGCGTTATTTGGATCTACTATAATAGCAGAAACACCTAACGTAGGAAGATGATCAGTTAAAGTCTCCCACCATTGACCTCCGTCAGTAGTTCTCCATAATCCTCCTGCAGGAGCACCTGCATAAACAATCAACGGATCAGTTGGATGAAAATCTATAGCGTTTATCCGTCCTACCCCAGGGATATCATCACGGGTAGTAGCTCCGTCTAAGATTGGACCTAACTGCTCCCAGTTTCCTTCCAAAGATCTTTCAGCTCTGTACTGTTCTACTTCATTAAAAAGTTCGTGATACTCCTGAGGCGATCTTACTGTGCCATTTTCATTCAATCTTTTCTCAGCCCAGTACTCCCATCTTTTAAACGGTTTAAAACCATCTCCTTTTTCATGTTCTTTCCCTTCCCAGTATTCGTTAAACTCAGCTTGTAACTCGTAAAAGTTAGTGCTAGGGTCTTGCATTTGAATCGTCCAATCCGGATGATTTTCTTGACCAAATGAAATAAAAGGAATGAATATTAGAACTGCAGTAAGTATTCTCATTTTGAAAGGTATTTCCTCCAAATTTACTGGAAGTATCGAGGGAAAAGTGTTGAAAATCTAAAATATTGCAGCGCAATGTTTAAATCCTAAACAAAGTAGTCTACCATTCCTTGTCAGAAACATATACAGTCCCTTTGAAATGAGCGACTTCGACCTCATGTTGATTAATTATTCGGATGTGATAAATTCCAATTTTATGATTCAAACTTACTTCTTTTACATCCGTAGTAAGAATGTCATTCAGAAACACTTTTTGGACATGACTTATACTCGTTTCCACGCTTACAGCCTGTCTTCCGTGCGAATTACAAGAAAACGCCAAGGCACTATCAGCCAGAGCGTATGAAATTCCACCATGAGCAATTTGAAAGCCATTAAGCATCTCTTGGGTTACATTCATCTTTAAATTGACCTGGCCTTTGTCTAATTGCATAACTTCAATTCCAAGCCAATTGCTATAGTCATCCTTGGACAACATTAAATTTACTATTTCTGACGGGGTCTTCATGAGGATTCTTGAAATTGAATTTCAAATAATTTTTTGTAGTGCCCGTTTTGAGCTAACAATTCATGATGACTTCCTTGCTCAATAATTCTCCCTTTTTCGAGAACTACAATTTTATCAGCTTTTTGAATTGTACTCAATCTGTGAGCTATAACTATGGATGTTCTTCCCTGTGTTAGTTTTTCTATGGCACTTTGAATTAATTCCTCGCTTTCAGTGTCTACAGATGAAGTAGCCTCGTCTAGCACCAAAACAGCCGGATTAGCAACATACGCTCTAATAAACGCTATTAATTGACGCTGCCCTGAACTGAGCATTACACCTCTCTCTTTAACATTATAATCATATCCTCCAGGAAGACTCATTATGAATTCATGTGCACCTACTTTCTTGGCAGCTATGACAACTTCATCCCTAGTAATTTCCTTATTATTTAAGGTGATGTTGTTAAAGATAGAATCGGAAAAAAGAAAAACTTCCTGCAATACCACACTAATTTGAGATCGAACAGCGTCTAAAGTATAATCTCTAATATCTACATCATCTAATAAGATTTTTCCCTTTTGAAAATCATAAAACCTACTGAGAATATTTATAACAGAAGATTTTCCAGCCCCTGTAGCTCCAACAAAAGCGATTGTCTCACCAGAATTTACATTTAACGCTATATCTTTTAAAACAAAATCCTCTTCTACATAAGCAAAGGAAACTTGATCAAAATCTATCTTTCCTTCTAACCTTTTAGAAATAGACCCATTATCCTCAAGCATTTCATCTCTTTCGAACATAGTAAATACTCGTTCTGCATTTACTATTCCCATTTGTAAAACATTAAATCTGTCAGCCAGCATTCTTATTGGCCTGTAAAGCATGTTAATAAAGAGAATCATAGCCAATAAATCTGGTATTTTAATGTGCTTAGACAATGCTTCACCTGCACCATACCATAATAATAGAGCCATACTCGTAGCTGACAACAATTCTACAAAAGGAAAAAACACCGCGTAAGCCCATACAGATTTTATGTGGGCATTTTGATGCTCTTTATTTATCTGTTTGAACTTTTCAAATTCTCTCTTTTCTTTATTAAAAAGTTGAATTATAGACATCCCAGTAATGTGCTCTTGAGTGAATACATTAATCTTATTGGCTTGATTACGAACTTCAGTAAAGGCTTTTTTAATGGCCTTTTGAAATACTCTAGTTCCTATCAATAAAATTGGAATTGGGATAAGGACCATTAATGTGATGTCTACACTTATAATCATCATTCCTCCAACTACAACAAAAAGCTTAACTATGTCTCCCAGAATCGTTAGAATACCATTGCTAAAGATTTGAGCTATACCATCAATATCACTAATTAGCCTTGTCACAAAGGATCCTACTGGAGTTTTGTCAAAAAACTTAAGTCGGAATTTGAGAACTTTCCTATAAAGCTTCTCTCTCAAGTCAAGTGTAACAGACTGAGCTACTAAATTGGAAAAATAGGTTTGATAGTATTGAAGAAAAGTTTCAATTATAAGAACACCTAACATTCCCAAAAAATAGGGGAGCAAAATAGATGCGTCATTGTTTTCAAATGCATCATTTAAACCATTTTTTATAAGAAATGGTCTAACAACGCTTAACATAGCTAGAGACAGAATTATAAGCCCAGTCAGTATAAAAGTTTTCTTATACGGTCCCACTCCTTTGAATACTTTCCAAAGAATACCAAAATCGAAGGCTTTACCTGTAGCTGAACTTTTACTCATTTATATAATCATACTTAATCTTGGCTAAATATAGCCCATGACCTGGTGCTGAAAGACCCGCTTCACTCCTATTTTGACTATTTATTATTTCTTGGAATTTACCAAGTGAAGTTAATCCTTGGCCCACTGACATCAATGTTCCAACAATAGCCCGAACCATATTTCTTAAGAATCTATCTGCAGTAATATGAAAAATTAGTTGTTCTTCTCTAACTTCCCAATAAGCCTCTGACACATCACAATGCATGGTTTTATTGTCTGATCCTGCTTTGCAAAAAGCACCAAATTCTGTGGTAGACAGAAGTAGTTTGGCAGCTTCATTCATGGCCTCTATATCTAAATTTAATCTGAAAAAATGAGATAAGCCATTCACAAATGGGTTCTTTTTTTGATGAATCCAGTACTCATAGGAACGAGCTGTAGCGTCAAATCGTGTATGGGCATCGTCCTTGACTTCTTGAATCCCATGGATACTTATATCCAAAGGAAGAATACCATTTAAAGCAAAAGCTAATTTTTCGGGGTTTTCAATGTCTGAATTATCAAAGTGTAGATAAAACTGTTTGGCATGAACACCGGCATCAGTTCTTCCACATCCAGTTACAACAGTTTTGCAACGCAAAATTGTAGACAAACCATCTTCTACAAACTCCTGAACTGTAGGAGCATTATTCTGCCTCTGCCATCCATGATAAGCCGTTCCTAAATAAGATAATTCAATGAAATACCTCATTTACATATTCCTTCTATATTGACCTCCGACCTCAAACAAAGCATCAGTGATTTGTCCTAAACTACAATGTTTTGAAGCCTCCATCAATTGAGTAAACATATTTTGATTGGTAATAGCTGCTTCTTGAACTTTCTTTATTGACTCCTCAGCACGTCCCTTCCCATTCTTATGAAGCTGCTCCAACATATCGATTTGATATTTCTTTTCATCTTCAGTAGCTCGAATCACTTCTTTAGGAAGAACAGTAGGAGATCCTTTAGAACTTAAAAATGTGTTCACTCCAATTATAGGGAATTCTCCAGTATGCTTTAACGTTTCATAGTAAAGACTTTCCTCCTGTATTTTAGAACGTTGATACATAGTTTCCATGGCCCCAAGTACTCCTCCTCTTTCGGTTATCCTATCAAATTCTAATAACACCGCCTCTTCAACCAGGTCAGTAAGGTCATCTATAATAAAACTCCCTTGAAGAGGATTCTCATTTTTAGCTAATCCTAACTCTCGGTTAATAATCAACTGGATAGCCATAGCCCTTCTTACACTTTCTTCAGTGGGCGTAGTAATGGCTTCATCATATGCATTGGTATGAAGCGAATTACAATTGTCGTATATAGCATACAATGCCTGTAGCGTGGTTCTAATGTCATTAAAATCAATCTCTTGAGCATGAAGAGATCTACCACTAGTTTGAATGTGGTACTTGAGCTTTTGAGCTCTAGAATCAGCACCATATTTTCTCTTCATGGCTTTAGCCCATATTCTTCTGGCTACTCGACCTATTACAGCATACTCAGGATCAATTCCATTACTAAAGAAGAAACTCAAATTAGGCCCAAAAGCATTTATATCCATACCTCTACTCAAATAGTACTCTACATAAGTAAACCCATTAGAAAGAGTAAATGCCAACTGTGTAATAGGATTGGCACCTGCCTCTGCTATATGATATCCACTAATAGAAACTGAATAGAAGTTCCTGATCTTATTATCTATAAAATACTGTTGAACATCTCCCATTAGACGAAGGGCAAACTCAGTAGAAAAAATACACGTGTTTTGCGCTTGATCTTCTTTAAGAATATCCGCTTGAACTGTTCCTCTGACAATAGAAATAGTTTTAGCTTTTATTTCATTGTAAATCTCCTGTGGTAATACTTCGTCTCCTGTAAGACCTAATAGCATTAATCCTAACCCATCATTCCCTTCTGGCAAATCATCTTGGTATTTTGGTCTTTGTATACCCTGGCTTTCCCATTTTTTATCTAAAGCTTTTTCCACATCAGACTCCAGGCCGTTTTCCTTGATGTACTTTTCACATTGTTGATCTATGGCAGCATTCATGAAAAACCCTAGAAGCATAGGTGCAGGACCATTTATAGTCATAGAAACTGACGTAGTCGGTAAAGCCAAATCAAAACCGGAGTATAATTTTTTAGCATCATCCAAACAGCAAATACTCACCCCAGCGTTACCAATTTTCCCGTAAATATCAGGTCTTAGTCCAGGGTCGTTTCCATAAAGAGTTACAGAATCGAAAGCTGTACTCAAACGCTTAGCAGGCAAACCTGCTGACACATAATGAAATCTTTTATTCGTTCTTTCCGGTCCTCCTTCTCCAGCAAACATTCTAGTAGGATCTTCTCCTTCCCTTTTAAAAGGATAAATTCCAGAAGTAAAAGGAAACTCACCTGGGAAATTTTCTTGGAGGCTCCACTTTAAGATATCTCCCCATGATCTATATTTTGGAACCGAAACTTTCGGAATATCAGACTGAGAAAGTGATTTAGTGTGTGTTTTTATTTCTATAACCTTGTCTCTTACTTTAAAAGAATAGACATCATCTTGGTATTGTTTCTTTTTATCCTCCCAACTTTGGATTAATTGCCAATTATGCGGGTCTAAATCAAGCAACAAAGCTTCCATCTCCTTTTTAATAGAATTTATTAAATCTGACGATGTGTTTTCCAGCACTTTAGAATATCCATAAAGCTTATCTGCTACTTCAATTTGTTTTTCCACCCACAAATCATATTCCCTATTACTTTCAGAAATTTCTGATAGATAACGAGTTCTTTTAGGTGGAATTACCCAAATTTTCTCACTCATTTCTTCAGAAACTTCAAAAGTAGAAACAAGGCCCGTTTCAGTCTTCTCTTCGATTTTATCTATTAATGCTCTATACAAAGCATTCATTCCAGGATCATTGAACTGACTGGCTATTGTCCCATACACAGGAAGATCTTCATCTTTAGCATCCCATAATTGGTGATTTCTCACATATTGTTTTTTCACATCACGCAGAGCATCTAATGCGCCACGTTTGTCAAACTTATTTATAGCCACGATATCGGCAAAATCGAGCATGTCAATTTTTTCTAACTGCGTAGCAGCTCCGAACTCTGGAGTCATCACATACAATGAAGCATCTGAATGCTCCATGATCTCTGTATCACTTTGACCTATACCACTAGTTTCAAGAATGATTAAATCGTAATCAGACACTTTTAGAATTTCTAATGCCTCATTCACATGTTTACTTAAGGCCAAGTTTGACTGTCTAGTGGCTAAAGAACGCATGTAAACTCTATCATTCTTAATGGCGTTCATACGAATCCTATCCCCTAATAATGCTCCTCCAGTTTTTCTCTTTGAAGGGTCTACAGAAACTATGGCCAAAGTTTTATCCTTAAAATCGATAAGAAATCTCCGTACCAACTCATCTACCAATGAACTTTTACCTGCTCCTCCTGTTCCTGTTATTCCTAAAACTGGAGTTTTAGTTTTATTAGCTAATTCATGAATTGTTTCTAATTCATCTTTATGATTATCAGGAAAGTTCTCTGCAGCTGAAATCAGCGTTGCAATAGACTTTATTTCTTTACTAGCTAACCTTTTTACTTCACCATTTAATTTTTCTCCTGTTGGAAAATCGCATTGTTGAACTAAATCATTAATCATTCCCTGAAGCCCTAATTTTCTGCCATCATCAGGATGATAGATTTTAGTTATTCCATATTTCTGAAGTTCACTAATCTCTTCAGGAAGAATGGTTCCGCCT
The DNA here is from genome assembly GCA_913057815.1 of uncultured Flavobacteriales bacterium. Taxonomy (GTDB): domain Bacteria; phylum Bacteroidota; class Bacteroidia; order Flavobacteriales_D; family Sanyastnellaceae; genus ASP10-05a. The sequence goes on along the minus strand of CAJXOV010000050.1, from coordinate 434 downwards.
CCACCTCCAAATATCTTAATATGAGAAGCTCCTTTTTCTTTAAGCAAATCAAACATATACTTGAAATACTCCATATGCCCTCCTTGGTAGGAAGTCATGGCTATAGCTTGAGCATCCTCTTGAATAGCTGTATTCACCACTTCTTCAACACTTCTATCATGGCCTAAGTGAATAACCTCACAGCCAGTAGACTGAATGATTCTTCTCATGATATTGATAGCAGCATCATGGCCGTCAAACAGAGACGCAGCTGTGACAATTCTTACTTTAAATTTTGGCTTATAGGGAGAAACTTGTTCCATTTAAATTGCAGATTTAAGTTTACAAAATTAATATTATAAAGACACTAAGAGCTCACTTCTATGGCTACTTATGAAAACAAAAAAGCCGCTTCTGTCTCTTATACACATCTCCGAGCCCACGAGACCTCTCTA
>CAJXOV010000049.1 GCA_913057815.1 uncultured Flavobacteriales bacterium | reverse complement strand
TGTATAAGAGACAGCAACACCTTGTGCCAATCCTGTTTCCGTTTCTACAATAGCAGATCCAATTCCTGATCTGGAGAATAGTGTTTCTGTTTGTTTGAATCAGCCTATTTCGTTTGAAGATGCGGGGTCTTTTGCAGAAACAGGCTTTACTATTGCTGATTATATATGGAACTTTGACGATGGAACCATTGTTACAGGTGAACAAAATGTTGAACATGCCTTCTCAGAACCAGGGGAATACATTGTAACATTAACAGTTGAAGATAACAATGGGTGTCAAAACTTAAATTTGGTACCTCTTCAGGTTCTGGTTAGTACAATTCCTGTATTCAACACTGATTTTAGCGCTGAAGTTTGTTTGGGAGGAGAAGGTTATGTAAATGGAAGTCCCGTTCAGAGTCAAACATGGACAGCTCTACCTCCGCAAGTAGTGGCAGGTGAAACATATCTTCCAGATGACGCTGGGGCATCTTATGTGTCAGAATTAGTTTTTGATTTCTTTGAAGATGGTCAAACATTAGATAACTGTGATGACCTTATTAATTTGACCATTAATATGGAGCATAGTTATATGGGCGATTTACAAATACAAGTAAACTGTCCATCAGGTAACACTGTAACGTTAGTTGAGTTTGGAGACGGTGGTGGTGGAACTTTTTTAGGAGAAGCTCTAGATGATGGAACATTAGATCCAGGAATAGGATATGATTATGTTTGGGATCCAGATGCTACCAATGGAAACTGGGGTGATAATTCTGCTGGAGTAGATATTCTTCCAGCTGGAACTTATGAAAGTACTTATGACATGTGTGATTTAGTGGGATGTGAACTTAACGGTGAGTGGACTATTGAAATCATAGATAACTTATTGGCAGATAACGGTTACATTTTTGAATGGGGATTGAACTTCAATCCTGAAATCATGCCTGGAATAACCACATTTACGCCAACTATTGGTTTGGGATTAGATAGTACTTGGGTAGTAGGGCCTAACATTATAAGTACAAGTTCGAATGGGAATTTCTTGGATATTATGCCTCCGGCTCTAGGAGAGTATGAATATATATTTAGTGCATCTAATAATTTTGGATGTACATTCGATACAACGGTGGTTGTTGAGGTGGTAAACGGACCTCAAATAACTCTACCTTCAGAAATTGGTTTCTGTGGAAATGGGTTTGATTTAATTCCTGAAATCACAAATGATTTTGACCAAGGGCCATGTGATTATATTTTTACACTAGGGAACGACAATGGAGGAACCTTTAATGATTCAGAAGTTGCTATTTCAATTGATGGAGTATTCTCTCAAACAATTACAACATTTATGACTGAACAAGAGTTTGTCATTCCTGTTAGTACTGGCTCAGAAATATCTTTAGATTATGCATTCTCCTTTTGGGGAGAAGAGGCAGGTAATTATGTAGTTATTACCGATGATTCAGGAAATGAAATTTTTAATAGTGGGACGGGATTAACTGAAGGGGAGATTTTTAACGAATTCATATTTTGTACAGGTCCAGGACAAATACAGTATTCATGGAGTCCTATAGATGGATTGGATAACACAAGTGTTCCTTTTACATCAGGAGACATAGCTGTGGCTACTACGTATACACTTTCTGCCACACCCGAAGGTCATCCAGGATGTGAAGCTACTGCCAGTGTGTTTGTCTTTCCTCAAACTATTCCAGATTTAGGTGATGATTCAGACGTAACTATTTGTGCCAGTTCTGATCCTTTTTCATTATTTGACCAGATCACTGGAAGCCCTGAAGAAGTGGGTACTTGGATAAATCCAAGTGGAGATGAAGTTGTGGATATTTTTGATCCTGCTGTAGACTCTGATGGGATTTATACATATTTATGGCAAGGTCAAGATTGTCCAACAATTGAAACGGAGTTAAGCGTATTAGTAGATTTATTAGAATTAACGGTAAGTAACGATACTACTATATGTCAGAATGGTATAGCTAACTTGGTGGCTAGCTTTGATGGAGATGCTGGAAACGATGTAACAGTCGTTTGGAATGGAGGACTATTTAATGGAAGTGAAATTAATGTTCAGCCTGCAGTAAATCCAATGTTTTTCGAAGCTCAAGCATTCTACGGAGATAATTGTGTGACAAACTTTGATGAGGTTATTGTAGAAACACGACTGCCTCTGCAACTTTCGGCTATTCAAGATGAATTAATCTGTTTAGGTGACTCTATAATACTTAATGCACAAAATACATCAGGTGGTTTAGAGCCTTATGTCTTTACATGGACATCATCTAATACATCGGATATTGGTGAAACCGTTACTCTCCAGCCTGATTTCACTACTACTTATTGTGTAGAAATGATAGATGCTTGTGAAAGTACACCTGCTGAACAGTGTTTTGAAGTTCAATTGAATGAAATAATCTCTTCAGTTTTTACAGGACAGAATATTTCTGGATGTACTCCAGTGACCAGTACTTTTCAGGGAACTGCCGCTGACTTGTCAATTGTAAATAGTGTGATATGGGAGTTTGGGGATGGAACTACATCTAATTCAATAAATCAAGCATCTCATACATATGCAGAACCAGGAGTGTATGATGTTGAGTTGACAATTACTGGAACGGATGGTTGTGTCTACAAGAGCTCCCGAGAAAACTTTATAGATTCTTTCGATGTTCCAGATGCGGAATTTGTAGCTGAAGATTACTCGGTAGTACTTCCCAACAATACTTTTGTTTTTGAAAATTACTCATCATTTAATGACTTCAATTATTGGACTTTTGATGCTTATGGAACTTCCGAAGAGGAAAATCCAGAGTTCTCTTTCCCAGTGAATACTCCTGCTGAATTTGATATTCAATTGATAGCTGAAAGTGTTCAAGCTTGTTCTGACACAATTAACTACACAGTCTACTTAAATAATGGATTTTCGCTATACGCACCTTCATCCTTTACTCCAGATGGAGATGGGGTAAATGAAGTTTGGGAAATAAAAGGAGTTGATATTGATGAGAATTCATTTGTGATGACCATTTATAATAGAGATGGTGAAATAGTCTTCCAGAGTCTGGATCCAGAACAAGTATGGGATGGCTCTCATGAGCAGGGAAATTATTATGTGCCTGATGGAGTTTATTCTTATCAAATTTTGACAAGGGCTAAAACATCCGGTGATAAAGAAGAAATAACAGGTCATATAACTATTCTCAGATAGGAAGGTTTTAAGCAACCTAATTCTCTTTTGAATTGTCTTATCTTTGAATCATAAAATCGAGGTTTATGTTAGAGAAAATATTCTGTGTTCTATTTATTATTATGGGGTCTGCAGGAATGCTGAATGCTCAAGTGTATGAAATAGAAAACGGAGCTGTTACTGCTTGTGGTGGAGTTTTTTATGATGACAATGGAGGAGTAGATGATGCAGATGGAACCATAGGGAATGATTATTCAGCTAGTTCATATACGTACACAATATGTCCCGAAACAGCGGGTGATGGAATTCAAGTCAGTTTTGTAGGCTTCAGTGTTTCTCAAAACCCAAACCCAGATAATAGTGACGTCTTACTTATATACAATGGTGACACGGCATCTGGAACTCCAATGGGAAATAGTAATTCATTAAATTTTTCTGGAATTACGTTTAGTGCTACTGCGGATAATCCTACAGGTTGCTTAACGTTCGTTTTTATACACAATGACCTTAATCCATTAACTGGAGGATGGCAAGCTAACCTAGAATGTATTACTCCATGTTCAACACCAATAGCTAACGGAACTATAAGTAGTCCTGTTCCAGATGGAAATAATGCAATTCAGGCATGTATGGGAGAGGTTATTTCATTTGTAGATATCGGCTCTACTGCAGCTCCTGGGTTTACTTTGGAAAATTTTATTTGGAATTTTGGGGATGGTGAGTCTAGTATAGGTCCTGCCAATGTGGATCATCAATATGATGTCCCAGGAGAGTATATCGTTACCCTTGTTGTTGAGGATAACAATGGGTGTCAAAGCACAAACGTAACGCCATATCAAATTTTAATAAGTACCATTCCTATTTTTAATACTAACTTTTCAGAAGAAGTTTGTTTAGGAGGAGATGGATTCCTAGATGGGAGTCCAGTGCAAGGGATTACATGGACTTCGCTTCCTCCACAAGTTATATCTGGTGTTACATTTTTAGCAGATGGAGTTGGTTTTGAGTTTAATTCATCATTAGACTTTAATTTCTTTGAAGATGATCAGATTCTGGAAGATTGCGATGATCTTTATAGTATAGATGTAAATATGGAACATAGTTACATTGGAGATTTAGATATAGTTATTACTTGTCCAGATGGAACTGAAGTGATTTTACTTGATTATCCTAACGGAGGAGGTGGAGGTTATCTCGGAGAACCAATAGACATTGGAGGTGATTTCACTCCAGGTGTTGGATATGATTATGCTTGGACGCCTCAAGCGACCAATGGAACTTTTGGCGATAATGCCATAGGAGCACAGCCATTGCCACCGGGGAATTATGAAACTACAGGTGATTTGTGCGATTTAGTGGGATGTCCTCTGAACGGGCAGTGGACAATGACTATTGTAGATAATTTAGGTGCCGATGATGGGAACATTTTTGAATGGGGGATTTCTTTAAATCCTGAATTATTCCCGGGTGTTACTACATTTACTCCAGAAGTTGGTCTATCTGCAGATAGCACATTTATAACTGGAGATTTTATTTTTAACACTTCGGATGATGCAAACTATGCCGAATTTACTCCTCCTGCTTTAGGACCATATGAGTACACATTTACAGCTATAAACACCTTCGGATGTGTCACGGATACTATAGTGAATATTGAGGTTGTCAATGGCCCCGTTGTTGACGCAGGATTAGATTTGTTGATTTGTAATGATCCATTACAATTGAACTCTCAAATTGTTAGTAACGAATTTGAACCTGATCCTTGTACATTTACATTCGTACTGGCTAATAATTTAAATAATACATTCAATAGTTCCGAAGTTTCAATTTCTTTCGATGGAGTCTTTGATCAACTTCTAACTGCATTTGGTAATTCAGAGGAATTCGAAGTCTCTATTCCTTCAGGAAGTGAAATGACACTTGAATATGTCGATTCCACTTGGGGTGAAACAAATGGAAACCAAGTAACAGTTTTAGACGATTCAGGAGCAGTGATTTTTGAAAGCGATGAATCACCTGATGCTGGAGTGATCTTTCAAGATGCAGTTATTTGTACATCTCCAGGCCAACTTCAATACGTATGGTCGCCAGCTGAAGGATTGGATAATCCATTTTCGCCTAGTCCTATTGTAGATGTAAGTCAAACTACAGAATTTACTTTATCTGTTTTTCCAATGGGCTTTGAAGGTTGTACTACTGCGGATGTGATGACCGTAGCTGTGGATCCTGCAGGAGATCCGGGAACGGATTCTACACTTGTGTTATGTTACAATTACGGAGCATTTAACCTAATCGATATGTTAGGCGGCTCGCCAGTAGCCACCGGTGAATGGACTAATGGAAATGGAGATGTCATACCTGGAACATTTGATTCTTTTGTTGATAATGGAGATGTATTTACTTATACTGTCAGTAATGCTGGTTGTAATAACAGTGCTCAAGTAAATATTTCAGTAATTCCTCAAGGAGATCCTATATGTTGTGTTTTTGACTATGAATTAAGCACTACTGATGCGCTTTGCAACGCTTCTTTAGATGGAACTATTAGTTTAACAGTAAATAGTAGTACAGAAGGTGGCCCTTGGACAATAACTTTGGTAAACAACGGTATTCCCATTACGCAATTAGCCGACAATCAGACAACCTTCACTGGACTAGGAGCGGGAGCATATGATATTTCTATAGAGGATGCTGGGTTCTGTGTTACCAATTTTTTGATTGATGTAATAGAGCCACCAGTGGTTCTTATCGAAACTGTCCTTGATACTACAGTATGCGTAGGCGGTATGGCAGAATTGATGGGATGGAGTCCAACAGATGTCAATAATGATTTTGTTTATACTTGGATAGGTCTTGGAACAGGAAATCAAGTGGTTCTTCCGTTGATACCTTCAGTTTATGAAGTGTTTGTGACCAACAATAACGGTTGTGATAGCCCGATCGAACAAGTTTCAGTTAACTTATACAATCCTCTTTCTTTTACTGTTAGTAATGATACTTTAATTTGTCAAGAGTCTTTAATTGATTTGGTTTCAGACATCCCTAATGGTGGTTTTGGAGGTTACTTTTATAGTTGGACTGACAATGGAAATGTGTTTTCTAGTGATGAAGATGTGAGTGTTTCGCCAGGAGTTACTTCCGAATATTGTGTGACTCTTACAGATGGATGTGAATCTCCATCTATCACTGAGTGTATTTCAGTTGAAGTTGAAGAAACGCCAGTGATTAGTTTGTTTTCAAGTTCAGTAAGTGGTTGTGTACCGCATGCTGTGACTTTTGAGAACTTGTCAAACGAAGATGATTTTGTAAACGTTTATTGGAACGTAGGTGATGAGTCATACACTGGTACTTCCATTGTAGATCATGTTTATTTAGAATCAGGGTTGTATGATATTACTCTTACTCTTGAGTCTGATTTAGGGTGTTTTTATCCTCAAATGTTTAATAACTACATGCAAGTTTATCCTTCTCCGGAGCCGGAGTTTACGCACTCTCCATATGTAACTACAATTCCTGAGACTGAAATTGAATTCATTAATCTGACTGACGGTATAATTGTAGAACAATTTTGGATTTTTGATACTTTAAATGTTTTAGGTACGAGTACGATTACAGATCCTACATTTGAGTTCCCTATATCAGAAGGGGGGAGTTATCCTGTTAGTTTATATGTAGAAGATTTTAATGGATGTTCAAATACTCAAGTAAATATTGTTCAAATTAATGATCCGTTAAATGTGTTTGTTCCTACTGCATTTACACCTAACGCTGACGGTATTAATGATGTATTAGCAATAAAAGGAACAGATATTAACGAGTCTAGATTTAAGATGAGAATATTTAACCGCTGGGGTGAAACTGTATTTGAATCTTTCAAACTGGATACCGTTTGGGACGGTAGCCATATGAGTGGAGATTATTACGTTGAACCAGGCGTTTATAATTATGTTATAGAAACATATAGCCTGAGTACAACTAAAAGAATTGAGATTTCAGGACATCTTTCTGTAGTCAGATAAATATGGATATATATGCTTTAGGTGGTCTCGGAGCCGATAAAAGAACATTTACTTATATAGATCTAAAAAAGCATAATCTTATATGCTTGGATTGGTTAGATCCTGGCCCTGAAGACACTTTAGTCAGTTATGCCGCTAGAATAGCAGATCAAATTGACCACTCTAAAAAATTTGGTTTAATAGGAGTCTCTTTCGGAGGAATGATTATGTCAGAAGTTTCCAAAATAATAGAGCCTAATCATCTTATTCTAATTTCCAGTATTGCTACGCATAATGAGCTCAGATGGGTGTTCAGGAAAGCAGGTGCTATAAATTTAGATAGGATTATACCATTTAAATCTATGGTAGGATCAGGTAAATTAGTCCATTATCTTTTCGGGGTGAAGCTCGAGAGAGATAAGAAACTACTCAAAGAGATCATGGAAGACATGAGTCCAGAATTCATTAGTTGGGCTGTGAAAGTGATTTTAAGATGGAAAAACCCTATTGGACAAAAATGCATTAGAATTCACGGTACAAAAGATAGAGTACTCCCTGTTAATAAAAACTTATTAGATTACCCAATAGAAGGTACGGGGCATTTTGCCATAGTGAATGATGCCGAGTACATTTCAGAAGTTTTGGATACTTTGTGTTAATCTCAACTTGAATATTAGTTGTTTTTAAGGTTTAGATATATGGGTTGTTAATTAATTGCTTTAAACGTTGCAAAAACTTCTTTGAGAACCGTTATTGTCTTTCTACATTTGGCGTTCTAAAATTAAAGACATGAACATTCACGAGTATCAAGGAAAATCTATACTAGAAAGCTTCGGAGTAGCTATTCAAAGAGGTAAAGTTGTAGATAGATTAGAGGACGCTGTAAATGCAGCTAAAGAATTAAATTCAGAAACTGGTACTGAGTGGTTTGTCGTTAAGGCACAAATTCACGCTGGAGGAAGAGGAAAAGGAGCTTGTATAGAAACTGGTTCTCATGGAGTAGTTTTAGCTAAAGGCTTAGATAAAGTTGAAGAAGTAGTTAAAGGAATTTTAGGAAATAATTTAGTAACTCTTCAAACTTCAGATGCTGGAAAAAAAGTAAATAAAGTTCTTATAGCTGAGGATGTATATTACCCAGGAGATTCTGAGCCAGAAGAATATTATATGAGTGTTTTATTGGATAGAACCACTGGTAGAAATACGATTATGTATTCTACAGAAGGTGGAATGGACATAGAAACAGTAGCTCATGATACTCCTCATTTAATTCATAAAGAGGAAATAGATCCTAAAGTTGGTCTACTAGGTTTCCAAATGAGAAAGATAGCTTTCAATTTAGGTTTGTCTGGAGATGCATTTAAGAACATGTGTAAGTTCGTGAATGCTCTTTATAATGCATACGTTGGAAGTGATTCAAGTATGTTCGAAATAAATCCTGTACTTAAAACATCTGATGGTAAAATAATAGCTGTAGATGCTAAAGTTACTTTAGATGGTAACGGATTATTTAGACATAAACCATATTTAGAGCTAAGAGATAAGTCAGAAGAAGATCCTATTGAAGTAGAAGCTGATGAGGCTGGATTAAACTACGTGAAGTTAGACGGAAACGTAGGATGTATGGTGAATGGAGCAGGATTAGCCATGGCTACTATGGATATCATAAAGCTATCTGGAGGAGAGCCTGCTAACTTTTTGGATGTAGGTGGTACTGCTGATGCTGAAAGAGTAGAAACAGCTTTCAAAATTATCTTAAAAGATCCTTCTGTAAAAGCTATTCTAGTAAACATTTTCGGAGGAATTGTAAGATGTGATAGAGTAGCTCAAGGAATAGTAGATGCTTATAAGAACATGGGTTCTATTCCAGTTCCATTGATAGTTAGATTACAAGGGACAAATGCTGTAGAGGCTAAAGCGTTGATTGATGCTAGTGGATTAGAAGTAACTTCTGTAGTGCTTCTTCAAGAAGCTGCAGACGCAGTTAAAGCTGTAGTAGCATAATCGAACCAAACATATTTATAATTAAATGAGGCTTAGGCCTCATTTTTTTTGCGCTATAGTTATTCCGTCTCTAAGGGGTAGGATGAAGCTGGAAAATTGATCACTTTCATTTATTAGCTGATTGAATTTTCGAAGAGCTAACGTTTCCGGATCATTTATTTCTTCATTAACCACTTTATCCCACCATAGAACATTGTCGGCTAATAAGACTCCTCCTTTTTTCAAAACTCTTGTGCAAAGTTCAAAGTATTGAGGATACATTTTTTTATTAGCATCTATAAAGATTAGGTCAAATGTTTCCTTTTCTAAAGAAGGAAGAATCTCAGCTGCATCTCCATATTGAATATCGATTTTCTCTGAAAAATTAGAAGACTTAATGAATTTTTCATGAAATGATTCCAATTCATCGTTTACTTCTAATGTGAGGAGTTTGCCATTCTCAGAAAGTCCTTCTGCCAAACATAGAGAGCTGTAACCTGTGAATGTTCCTAGTTCTAAGATGTTTTGCGGCTTAAGAAGTTTACTTATAAAGGCTAGAAACCTGTCTCTTATACACATCTCCGAGCCCACGAGACCTCTCTACATCT
>CAJXOV010000048.1 GCA_913057815.1 uncultured Flavobacteriales bacterium | reverse complement strand
AGCAGCTTGTGTTGTTCTTACGTTAGTTTTAGTGGCAATCTTCATTCCCATGTTTCCTGCAAATGCAGAAAAAACAGCTCCAATAATAAATGCCACTACAATTAGATAAGTGCTATTCATGTAAAAGGCAATAGCAGCTAAAACTATACTAGCTCCTATTACAAAGAATGTCAGTAAACGATATTCAGCTTTTAAGAATGCGAGTGCACCTTCATAGATGTGATCAGAAATTTCTTTCATTTTACCGTCACCGGCATCTTGTTTCATAACCCAAGATTTTTTAGTTACCATGTAAAGCAACCCAAGGATAGCCATTACTATTGGCATATAAATCATATACGCTTCCATATTATTGTTTTGTATTTATTCTAATTTTAAAAAGGTGCGCAAAAATAAGGTATCACACGCACTTAGACAACCCGATTAAATAGGTTGATTGTTAGTGAATTATTAGGTTAAAAGAGAAAGGGTATTCTCTTAGAGTTGCTTTTTATAAGATTCTCTATGCTTTCTTTAGATACATGGCTTCTTTAGCCGCTTTCACTATCTTAGCAACATCAGGAAGAGCCTCAGCCATAAGTGTAGTAGCGAAAGGAAACGGAGTATCACTTTGAGTTAATCTTTGGATAGGAGCATCTAAGAAATCAAAAGCATTTTTTTGAACTCTATAAGCTACTTCCGTACAAACAGATCCTACAGGAAAACTCTCTTCTACGATAATCATTCTATTGGTTTTCTTAACAGACTTAATTAAGGTATCGATATCTAGTGGACGGATTGTTCTTAAATCGATTACTTCAACGCTTATTCCTTCTTTAGCAAGTTCATCTGCTGCAGCATTGCAATCTTTCATGATTTTACCGAACGACACGATAGTAATATCGGTTCCTTCTTTTACTACATCAGCAACACCGATTGGAATTAGGTACTCTCCTTCAGGAACCATTCCTTTATCACCATACATTCTTTCCGACTCCATGATAAGAACAGGGTCATTATCTCTAATTGCAGACTTTAACAGACCTTTCATATCAGCAGGATTGCTAGGTGTAATTACTTTTAATCCTGGTATGTGAGAATACATCGGTTCGAAACTCTGAGAATGGGTAGCCGCCAGTTGTCCTGCCTGAGCATTAGCACCTCTGAATACGATCGGAACATTAAATTGTCCTCCTGACATTTGAAGCATTTTAGCCGCAGAATTAATGATTTGGTCAGCTGCTAAAATGGCAAAATTCCACGTCATATATTCTACAATAGGTCTTAAACCGTTCATAGCAGCACCTACTGCTATCCCACTAAACCCAAGCTCAGCTATGGGAGTATCTATGACTCTTTTAGAACCAAATTCGTCTAGCATCCCTTTACTAGCCTTATAGGCGCCATTGTATTCGGCTACTTCTTCTCCCATAAGAAAGACTCTTTCGTCTCTTCTCATTTCTTCGGACATAGCTTCAGCTATTGCTTCTCTGAATTGGATTTCTCTCATAATCTAAATTTTCGAGCGTCAAAAATAGTAATATTTCTCGCCATTGCAACGCCCTTTTTTATCTCTTAAACCTCAAGTGTATTCCTTACACTTATGTTAGTTTCACAAGGTTTATTCATAAAAGGACAATTTCAAAATAAAAATGTTATGCATGCATACTATATTTGTGGGCAAATAATTAGAGAAATCCTACAGCGTAAGATTATATAAAGGATAATTTTGCGGTGCAATAGAAAAAGAAAATCAACACCATGAATATATTAGTTTGTATTTCAAAAGCGCCAGATACGACTTCTAAAATAGCCTTCATAGATGGAGGTACGAAGTTCGATGAAAATGGTATTCAATTTATAGTGAACCCTTATGATGAGTGGTATGCACTAGTAAGAGCATTAGAATTAAAAGAAGCAAATGGAGGAAAAGTCACAGTAATTTCAGTTGGAGATGCTAGTAACGATTCTATTATTAGAAAGTCTTTGGCTATAGGAGCTGATGAGGCTGTTAGAGTGGATGCAGCTGATACAGATGCTTTATTTGTGGCACAGCAAATAGCTAATTATGCTAAGGAGAACGATTATAATATCGTTATGACCGGAAAAGAAACTATTAATTATAATGGTGGTCAGCTAGGAGGAATGATAGCCGAATTAACAGGATTACCTTACGTAGCCATGGCTACTAAATTAGATGTAGCCGGTGATACTGCTACTATAGAAAGAGAGATTCAAGGAGGTTCTGAAGTATTAGAAGTTGCTGGCGGATTTGTTTTAAGCGCTGCTAAAGGAATGGCAGAACAAAGAATTCCTAACATGAGAGGAATTATGGCAGCTAGATCTAAGCCACTTAACGTGATAGCTCCTTCTGGAGGAGATGCGCATACTTCTGTAGTCAATTATGAATTACCTCCAGCGAAGGCTGATTGTAAATACATAGATGCAGAAAACGCAGGAGAATTAATCGCTTTACTACATAATGAAGCTAAAGTAATCTAACCCTTAAAAGAGAAAAAAATGTCAATAGTAGTTTTTGTATCAAACACAAAAGGAAAAATAAATAAGGCTGGGTTAGAGGCTATTTGCTATGCAGCAGATGTAGCTAAAGATTCTGGCGATTCGGTAACAGCTGTAACGGCAGGCTCTGTAGAAGGAGACGGTGGAGCTGGAGCTTATGGAGCTTCTAAATTATTAGTAGGAGCTTCAGTTAATCATTCTGATAGCACTCAGGTTACCAATATGGTAAACGCAGTAATTTCTGATGAAGGTGCTAACATGATAGTAACTAGCCATGATAATGATGGTAAACAAGTAGCTCCAAGATTAGCGGCTAAGCTGAATTGTGGAATCGTAACGGGTGTAACTGGTTTACCTGACACTTCATCTGGATTTACCGTAAAGAAAAACGTATTCTCAGGAAAAGCTATAGCTCAGGTTAGCATATCTTCTGATAAAAAAATATTAGCTATCCTTCCAAATTCTCATGGTCTTCATGAACAAGGAGGTTCTGCGGAGGTTTCTGCATGGACAGGTGATGCAGGTGCTGCTTCAGTAACTGTAAAAGAGGTGAAAGTTCAGGAATCAAGTGTAGTTCCACTTCCAGAGGCTGAATTAGTAGTAAGTGCAGGAAGAGGAATGAAAGGTCCAGAAAATTGGGGGATGATAGAGGAGTTAGCAACTGAGTTAGGAGCTACTACAGCTTGTTCAAGACCAGTAGCTGATATCGGATGGAGACCTCACCATGAGCATGTTGGTCAGACGGGTGTAGCTATTAGACCTAATTTATATATAGCTGTTGGGATTAGCGGTGCTATCCAACATTTGGCTGGTGTAAACGGTTCTAAAAAGATAGTAGTAGTTAACACTGATCCAGAAGCTCCTTTCTTTAAGGCAGCTGATTATGGAATCATAGGAGATGCCTTTGAAGTAGTACCTAAATTGGTGGCTGCAGCTAAGGCTTTTAACGCATCTAAGTAATTTGGGAATAATCTGACAGCATAGCTGTTAGTTTAGCTCATTGTAAATATTTACTTTTGCAAAGTGAAAATCGGGAGACTACACAGTCTCCCATTTTTTTCTTCATATGGAAAAAATAGAGTTAGAGATATCTGATATAGCGCCTAGCGGTTCCACCAGTGGAGCATATGCTTTAGTGTTAAAGCAAATAGATGGTCATAAAAAGCTTCCTATTGTTATAGGAGGACACGAAGCTCAGGCTATAGCTATCGAGTTGGAAAAAATGACTCCTAGTAGACCGCTCACGCATGATTTATTCAAAAGCTTTTCTACCGCATTTACTATAGATATAGAAGAAATAATCATCTATAATCTGATAGAAGGAATCTTTTTTGCTAAAATAATAGCTATCCAAGATGGCCGAAAAGCAGAAATAGATGCTAGAACAAGTGATGCTGTGGCTGTAGCAGTTAGGTTTGAATGTCCTATTTACTGTTATGATTTTATCTTAGATTCAGCTGGAATAGATGCTGAAGGAGAGGATGGAGCATTTAATGAGGATGATTTAGTAGCTTCAGAAGCTAAAATGGTGGAAGAGAGTACTGAAACTCTATCTGTTGTTGAGTTAGAAGCACAGTTAAATCAAGCTTTGGAAGACGAAGATTACGAAAAAGCTACTATTCTTAGAGACGAAATCACTAAAAGAGCTGGTGAAAGCTGATTTTTAACTTAGAGTTTCAAGTGAATCCTCACTGAAATTCTTTCACTTTTCCACATACTGGCTGAATAGTCCACAAGTTAAAGACTATACCATCCTTCTTTTATATCTTCGGCTTTTTAACCTAACTTAATATGGATTTTTTAAGAGGAATTGTTGGTATTTTATTTCTACTTGGGATAGCTTATTTGTTTTCCGAGAACAAGAAAAAGATCAATTGGAGCCTTGTCATCAAGGCTCTATTAATTCAAATCGTATTAGCAGTTCTAATTTTGAAGGTTCCTTTTGTGGAAGGGATTTTTGACTGGTTAGGTAGGGCATTTGCCAAAATTTCGGTTATGTCTGTAGAAGGAGCTAAAATGATATTTGGAGATGTACTCTCACATGAGTCTTTCAATGAAATAGCTTCAACTCATAAAGGAGAACCTAGTACTGGAAAGTTTGTTCGGTATGGAGGAGTCTTTGCGTTTAGAGTACTGCCTACTATCTTATTCTTTTCTGCATTAGTTAGCTTACTATATTATTGGGGAATTTTACAAAAAGTGGTCTATGGATTTGCTTGGGTAATGAAAAAAGCGATGAAAATATCAGGAGCAGAGAGTTTAGCAGCGGCTGGAAATATATTTTTAGGACAGACGGAATCTCCTCTACTCGTTAAACCATATTTAGGTAAAATGACTAAGTCTGAGTTGATGTCATTGATGACTGGAGGAATGGCTACAATTGCAGGTTCGGTTTTAGCTGCATTCATAGGTTTTATTGGTACCGATATGGCTAAACATCTTTTGTGCGCTAGTATTATGTCTGCACCAGCAGCTATTTTGTGCGCTAAGATTCTAGTGCCTGAGACGGAAGAATTCTCTGATTCAATGGAACTTAATTCAGGTAGCAAACCAGTTAATGCATTAGAAGCGATTGTGAATGGAACTGGTGATGGTCTTAGGCTAGCAGTGAATGTAGCAGCTATGCTGTTGGTATTTGTAGCATTAATAGCAACCTTGAATTTCGGACTTGGTAAATTGGGAAGTATAACTGGATTGAATGAGATTATTTCGGCTAATACGAATTATAATGTTCTGTCTTTCCAAGCGATTGCGGGTTATATTTTTGCGCCTATAGCATGGATGATAGGAGTAGCATCAGAGGATATGATTTTAGTAGGTCAATTGCTTGGTGAAAAGACTATACTAAATGAATTTATTGCATACATCACATATGGTGAAATGAAGGCTGAAGGTTCTTTTGTAAGTGAGAAGTCAATGGTCATGTGTACATATATGTTATGTGGTTTCGCGAATTTTTCATCTATCGGGATTCAAATTGGCGGTATTGGAGCGCTAGCTCCAACACGAAAAGGGATGTTAAGCAAGCTAGGAGTGAAGTCTTTAATTGGAGGTACGTTAGCATGCTTATTTACAGCTGCTATCGTGGGAATGTTGTATTAATAGATACTAATTTTGCGTTGCAACGCTTATATGTAAAACACATGGCTGAAGTAGGAATAATAATGGGAAGTAAGTCAGATCTGCCAGTAATGCAAAAGGCAGCTGATATTCTAAAAGAACTTGGCATTTCGTATGAAATCACTGTGGTTTCTGCACATAGAACGCCACATAGAATGGTGACATATGCAGAAGAAGCTGCAGATAGAGGAATAAAAACGATCATAGCAGGGGCTGGTGGAGCAGCACATTTACCAGGAATGGTAGCTAGTATTACTCCACTTCCAGTGATCGGTGTTCCAGTTAAGTCGAGTAATTCTATAGATGGATGGGATAGTGTTCTTTCTATTCTTCAAATGCCAGGAGGTGTTCCTGTGGCTACTGTAGCGCTGGATGGAGCTAAAAACGCTGGGATTTTGGCGGCACAAATAATAGGAGTAGCTGACCAAAAAGTAAGAGATAGAATTAAAACATATAAAGCACATTTAGCCGACCAGGTGATGGATATGGTAAAGGATGTGGAAGAAAGTAATAAGTAGATTTTGAGCCCAGCAACGAAAGAGAATATGACAAAAACATTTTATCCAAAAGAACTTCCTGTAGGAAAAGTACATGGATTACTGTCTGGTTCTATTGGTCCTAGACCTATAGCTTTTGCTAGTACAATAGATGAAGAAGGTAGGCCTAATCTTTCTCCATTTAGTTTTTTCAATGTCTTTAGCGCAAATCCTCCTATTTTGGTTTTTTCACCAGCAAGAAGAGGAAGAGATAATACTACGAAGCATACATACGAAAATGTAAAAAACGTAGCTGAGGTGGTAATTAATGTAGTGAACTATGATATGGTTCATCAGATGTCACTTTCAAGCACGGAGTATCCTGAGGGAACAAACGAGTTTTTAAAAGCAGGCTTCACTCAAGAAGCTTCTGAAAAAGTAAAACCATTCAGAGTAAAAGAGGCTCCAGTTCAGATGGAGTGTATAGTGAATGAAGTAATAGAATTAGGAAAAGAAGGAGGGGCTGGAAACCTTGTGATTTGTGAGGTGGTAGCCATTCATGTGAATGAAGACGTGATGGATGAAGATGGAAAAATCAACCAGCATAAAATAGATTTAGTAGGAAGATGTGGAGGTAATTGGTATACTAGAGCCTCAGGAGATGCTATATTTGAAGTGGCTAAGCCATTAACTACAATGGGAATAGGAGTAGATGTTATTCCTTCTGAGATTAAAAACAGTAAGTTTCTTACGGGTAATGATTTAGGGAAGTTAGGAAATGTAGAAACGTTGCCTAATGAAACCGATGTAAACGATTTTAAACTGATAGAATTATCAGAATTATTTATAGAAATGGAAGATCAACAGCCAGAATTGGAGCAAAAGCTTCATGAAATGGCTCATAATTTTTTAGAAAATGACCAAATAGAAGAAGCATGGAAGACATTGCTTACTTTTAATAACGGATAGAATTAATTTACAATAGAATAAACAATACAATGGAATTAACAGGAAAGTTAAAAGTGAAAATGGACGAACAAAAGTTCGACAGTGGATTTTTCAAAAGAGAATTCGTAGTGACTACTCAAGAGCAGTATCCTCAAGATGTGAAATTTGAATTATTCAAAGAAAAGTGCGAAATGATAGCCAACGTAAATGATGGTGACATGATTAAAGTTCTTTTCGATATCAGAGGAAACGAATATAACGGGAAGTATTACAACAACTTAGTAGCTTGGAAAGTAGAAGGCGCTGCTGCAGGAGCTGGAGCTCCTCAAGGAGAAATGCCACCTGCACCTATGGCTGCTGCTGCACCTATCGATTTAAGTTCTGAAGAAGAAGACGACTTACCATTCTAATACCAATCTAAAGGTATAACGAATGAGTTTTCATAGCTTTTCAGACGGGTTTGCTCGAGTTTTTAAAAAACTCCTGCCTTCTCCTTTTGGCATAGCTGTGAGTTTAACCATATTAGTGTTTCTGGTGGCTTTGTGTTTCATGAAGCCGCCAGAATTTTCTTTTTTAAGCCATGCTGAAAGCCTGGCTTTTTCTTGGCAGAAGGGATTGTTTCAGAGCAATCTACTCACCTTCGCCTTTCAGATGGCATTTATGCTGGTTCTAGGTCATGCCCTAGCTTTAACCAAACCATTCAGTCAAGCCATCGATTTATTAACTTCCGTTTTCTGTAAGAATACTGCACTAGCAGCATTTGGCGTGACGCTATTAACTGTCATAGTGGCTTTGTTTAATTGGGGTTTAGGGCTGATTTTTGGGGCTATTTTCGCACGTAAAGTCGGTGAATACGCGTTGCAACGCAAGATTCCTCTCAACTATCCATTAATAGGAGCAGCTGGTTACTCAGGGCTTATGGTATGGCATGGAGGATTTAGCGGAAGCAGTCTTTCTAAAATAGCTGAGCCGGGAGAATTATTGAGTAAGACACAGGGTTTATCTCCAGAAAAATTAGCCTTAGTTCCAGAAGCTATTAGTTATGATGAAACGGTTTTTAGTGCTATGAATATCAGTATCAGCTGGGCGCTAATCCTAATTCTACCTGCTGTAATGTATTGGTTAGGAAAAAGAAAGCCTTCCGAAAAAGCGGTAAGAAATTTATCACCCACTTCAGAGACTACTTTAGTTTCAAAAGTCTTGGGAGCAGAAAGAATAGATCACTTAAGTTGGGTAGGAATGGGATTTGGAATACTCATGTTATTCGTTGCTTTAATGGTAGCATGGAATGCTGATGGAGGGATTTTAGGATGGAGGTTCATTAATCCTAATTGGATAAACTTGGTACTGTTTGGTTTGGCATTGACACTGCATAAAACCTTCTCATCATTCCTAAAAGGAATAGATGAAGGCATAGGCGGAGCGGCAGGAATATTGGTCCAGTTTCCTTTATATTTCGGAATTTTAGGGTTGATGACTAGTTCAGGATTGGTAGAATCTATCAGTCAGTTTTTTGTGAGTGTGAGCACACCAGCTACATATCCTATTTTTACATTCATCAGTGCAGGAATAGTAAACGTATTCGTGCCTAGCGGAGGCGGACAGTGGGCCATCCAAGGTCCTATAATAATCCAAAGCGCTCTAGAAATAGGAGTTCCGCTA
Organism: uncultured Flavobacteriales bacterium; assembly: GCA_913057815.1. Classification (GTDB taxonomy): domain Bacteria; phylum Bacteroidota; class Bacteroidia; order Flavobacteriales_D; family Sanyastnellaceae; genus ASP10-05a. Next base: position 1,084 of record CAJXOV010000048.1, on the reverse strand, counting down.
AATAAAAGCATCTTAGCTATGGCTTACGGAGACCAGCTCACTAATATGCTACAGCCTTTTTGGGCACTTCCACTGCTTGGGATTACTGGGTTAAAGGCTAAGGAAATATTGCCATTTACATTGGTGTTGATGTTGGTAGGAGCTTTGATTTTTATGGTGGGGTTGGTGGTTTTTTAATAAGCAAATTCTTCAACTTAATAATCAATCAATATTCGGTCATACGTAAACATACTTACTATTCTAACTTATGAAATATTTCTTCACCTCCATAATCTTCTTTTTAATCCTAACTAATCTTACTGCACAAAGCCCATAGTCTTCTGTCTCAGAACTACCTTCTATGCCAGATCCAGTAGCCAATCACGGAGTGATTTCTGCCATGTGTGGAATCACAATACTAACGGTAGAAGTGGTGATGTTTAATTGGGATTTCGGATTGATTTTTGGAGCTATTTTCAAATTAAGAAAGAATTATATTTGATTGTTAATCAACTCGGCATGAGACAAATTATTCTTCTATCCTTATTTTTAATTCCAAAACTCATTCTTGGACAATTTCCAAGTGCAAGAGTTGATTCCGAAGAATTTAAATTTTACCAGAACAGTAAGCTTGCAGTTGAACTTTCTGGAGATCAAAAATTTGATGAAATACTCCAAAAAAGCGCTAAAGAAACATGGCCTAACAAGGAATTAACTTTCCTTACCTCTAATGAAATAAACTCACTAAAAAGCTCGGATGGATATTGCATTTTAGGTGTTTTCAAAGTGAAAACTACCGTCACAAACGATAAAACAACAAATGTTTTTAATGAGACATTTTACGGCATTTACATACCTTATGTAAATAAAAAGAACTTTTACGCTTGGAACAAAGTCATAGCAGCAGTTCCCATAGCTTGTACATCCTCATACGGAATGCGCCATGTTAATTTCACTGAGTGCGCATATTCTGTAATGACCAAATATAAAATTCGGATCATTAACCAGGTCCTTCTTCAAACTATAAATTATGTAAAGGACCATAAAAAAAAATTAAATCTGTCTCTTATACACATCTCCGAGCCCACGAGACCTCTCTACATCT
>CAJXOV010000047.1 GCA_913057815.1 uncultured Flavobacteriales bacterium | reverse complement strand
TGTAGAGAGGTCTCGTGGGCTCGGAGATGTGTATAAGAGACAGGACATGGGAGAAGCTGTAATAATGGGATATGAAGGAGATGACGTTTCTAGTCTGTATCATGTAGCTTCGTGCTTAAAACATTTTTTAGGTTATAGTGTAACTCTTACAGGAAAGGACAGGACTCAAGCATGGGTTCCTGAGAGACAGTTGAGAGAGTACTTCTTACCTACCTTTAAAAGAGCTATAGATGCTGGTGCTAAAACTATAATGGTAAACAGTGGTGAAATAAATGGAATTCCTGTTCATGCAGATCCAGCTATACTTACTGATCTCTTAAGAAATGAACTTGGATTCGAAGGACTGGTAGTCACTGATTGGGAAGATATAAAATATTTGAGAGACAGACATAGGGTAGCTAAAGATTATAAATCGGCTATTAAAATTGCTATAGATGCAGGGATTGATATGAGTATGGTGCCTGTAGATTACGATTTTCCGGTACTTTTAAAAGAATTAGTAGAAGAAGGTCAGATCAAAGAATCAAGACTTGATCAATCGGTTCGAAGAATATTGAAGTTGAAATTAGAGCTAGGACTGTTTGAAAATCCAGTAATGAATTTTGAAGATTATCCTGACTTTGGTAGTGAGAAACATGCGCAAGCTGCTTTAGATGCAGCCAAAGAGTCAATCACTCTGCTTAAAAATGAGAATGAAGTTCTTCCACTAGAAAATCAACGAATATTTCTATCAGGGCCAGTTACGGATAATTTAAATGCACTGATAGGTGGATGGGGGAGAACTTGGCAAGGGGTGGATACAGCCTATAACAACCCTACTAAAAAGACCATTTATCAGGCTTTTAATGAAAGTGAAAAATTACAGGTTGTACATCATGAAACTTCGCTTGACCCTGATTTCAAAGAAATATACCAGGCTGTCTTAAAAACCAAAGGTATAAAGACGGCCATACTTTGTATAGGAGAGACTCCATATACTGAAACAGTAGGAGATATTGAGGATACGAATTTACCTGCTGGACAATATGAATTGGTGAAACAAATTTCTGAATCGGTTGATAATCTAATTATTATTCTTGTAGAAGGTAGACCTCGGATTATTTCTCAAATAGAGCCTTTGGTAGATGCCATTGTGCATGCATATCTTCCCGGAAATGAAGGGGCTCAGGCTATCTTAGATGTGATAACAGGAGATGTTAACCCTTCTGGTAAATTACCATATACTTATCCTAGATACGCTAGCTCGCATACCACATATGATCATAAAACTACCGATTTGGTAGATCCACAGTTTGGATTTAATGCATTTCAACCTCAGTATGAGTTTGGTCATGGATTAAGCTACACTGATTTTGCTTACAATAATTTGAATCTTTCATCTGACTCTATTAATTGTGGAGATAGTTTAATAGTAAATATTGATGTGAAAAATACAGGAGACGTTCAAGGGAAAGAAGTTGTTCAGCTTTACATCAGAGATGAGGTTGCCAGTATAGCTCCTCCTGTTAAAGTATTAAGGGCTTATGAAAAAATTGATTTATCACCAGGAGAGGTCAGAAAAGTAGAATTTAAAGTTACCTGCAGCGACTTGGAGTTCGTAGGAATAGACATGAAGAGAATTACTGAATCGGGTGATTTCACATTAATGGTAGATACTTTAAAGAAACCTTTTTATCTGAATTAGTTAAAAGACAATAAATAAGATTTAAAAAGAGGTTTCTCATAAAGAGGAGCCTCTTTTTTTGAGGTATAGTGTTGATTGTTCTTAATACTTCGTTGGATTGAGAGTTCAAAGTATTAGTCTTTTTTAGATTAACACATTCGTTATGGCAGGTAGATATTATTTACCTTCGCAGAAAAATATTCTAATATGAAACTAGGCTTACTTCCAATTTTGTTGATTGCTGTTTTTAATTCTTATGGACAGAACGAATCTCCTAATTTTGAGTCTTTTGAGCTACCCGTTCTACCAGAATGTTGGCAGGCTATAGATGAGGATGGAGATGATTTCAATTGGGGAGTTTTTTATTTAGAAACGAATGATGTTGGAGTAATTGTCCCTGGAAAATCTGGAGTAGGTAGTTTAACATCAGCTTCTTTTGACAACGCTGAAGGTGCTCTAGAGCCAGATAATTATTTAATTCTTCCTCATTTAGATGTGCAGTCTGGTGAAGATTTTTCTTACTATGTAGGAGGGTTAGATCCGTTATATTCTTTAGAGCATTACTCGGTTTTGTTGTCTACTAGCGGAGATTCACCTGAGGAGTTTACAGATACTTTAATAGCTGAAACATTAACTACTCACTCATTTCAATTAAGAGAGATTGACTTAGCTGCGTATGAGGGAATGCAGGTATATATAGCTTTTAATCATCATGATTCTTCTAATCAGTTTCAGATTAGAATAGATGATGTTCAATATCCAACTACAGTAAATGAGTGTGAGATTTTAGTGAGCTTAGAAGAAGAGGAAATCTTAAATAAAGAATTTTTAATCTATCCAAACCCTTCAAATGGTGCTTTTACTCTGAAAGTTCAAAATGTTTCTATCGATGAAATAATTGTAATAGGAATAGACGGAAAGGAATTAATGAGAGTATCTGAATATACCAATCAAAATGAGGTAGAGTTAGATTTGTCTCATCTGAAAAGTGGTTTTTATTCTGTGCTGATCAAAGAGAATGAAAACATTTTATCACAGAGAGTATTAATTTATTAATCCCACACTGGATTAATAACCAATTTTAGTTCTTACTCGATTTATTACATCTTTAGCCACTTTTCGAGCTTTCTCAGCACCTTGTGCTAGAATTTCGTCCAATTCATTTTTATTTTCCATGTAGTGGTTGAACTTACTTCGTTCCTCGGAATAGTTCTCTAGAATAGCATTTAAAAGATCTAGCTTACAATGTCCCCAGCCATATCCACCTGCTCTAAGTTTACTGGCCATTTCTTCCGCTTGTTCGGGACTAGCTACTAACTTATATAATTCGTAGACTACCGCTTTTTCTGGGTCTTTTGGATCCTCTAATGGTGTGTCGTCAGTAATTATCTGCTTGTTTAAAGACTTCTTTAGTTGTTTTTCAGGAAGAAATATATCAATAAAGTTATTCTTAGACTTACTCATTTTTTGACCATCAGTTCCAGGAACTAGCATAGTTTCTTCATTGGTTTTGGCTTCAGGAACTACCAGAGTTTCACCCATTAGATGATTAAAAGAGTTGGCTACTCTTCTGGTCATTTCTAGATGCTGTAATTGATCTTTTCCCACAGGAACTAACTCTGCGTCATAAAGGAGAATATCAGCAGCCATTAGCATAGGATAGGTAAATAGTCCAGCATTCACATCCTCTAAGTGGTCAGCCTTATCTTTAAATGAATGTGCTAGGGTTAGTCTTTGAAACGGGAAATAACAGCTTAAATACCAAGATAACTCTGCTGTTTGAGGAACATCACTTTGTCTATAGAAAACAGTCTTATCTGTATCTAATCCGCATGCTAACCATGCAGCGGCCGTAGCATACGTGTTTTCTCTTAGTGTAGTTCCATCTTTGATTTGTGTCAATGAATGCATGTCAGCTATAAAAAGAAATGATTCATTAGAAGTGTCTTCCGCCATTCTAATAGCCGGCTTAATAGCTCCCAATATGTTTCCTAAATGTGGGACTCCTGTGCTTTGTACTCCTGTTAATATCCTTGACATACCTCTAAAAATTAATAAGCTGGCAAAATTAAACTTAATCCAGTTATATAGTCGGGTAGAGTTAAACTTATACCTTTACACCATGATTTTATACAATGTTACTTGCAGTGTAGACCAGGTGGTGCATGAAGAATGGTACAATTGGATGAGAGAGGTCCATATTCCAGAAATAATGAAGACTGGTTTATTTTTAGAATGTAGAATCTGTCGAATAAAAGCTGAAGAACAAGGTGGCTTTTCATTCGCGGTGCAATATCTATGTGCTTCTGAGGCAAATTATGAAAAGTATCAAGCAGAATTCGCTCCTAAACTACAGAAAGATCATGCTGAAAAGTATGGTCAAAAAGTAGCCACTTTCAGAACAGTATTGGAAGTTATGTATCAGGCGAGACAAAAGGATTATTCTCAGGTTCAAAACCAGAATTAGTGAAAGTAAGAGCAAAAAAATCATTAGGTCAGCACTTTTTAAAAGATGATCAAATCTCTCAGGATATAGCCAACGCTATACGAAATCATGAAGGAGTTAAAAATGTAATAGAGGTAGGGCCGGGTACAGGAGCTCTCACTAAATTTCTTTTAAAGAAGGATATTAATTTAAAAGTGGTCGAAGTCGATAGAGAGTCCGTAGATTATCTAAATGTACATTATCATGAGCTGCATGGGAAGATATTAGAGGAAAGTTTTTTGAAATTAGACCTGCCTACAGTATTTGATGAAAAGCTAATTGTAATTGGAAATTTCCCTTACAACATTAGCTCACAGATTCTTTTTCATGCATTAGATTATAAAGAACATGTCACAGAGGTAATAGGAATGTTCCAAAAGGAAGTAGCAGAAAGAGTGGCTATAGGGCCAGGTTCTAAAGCTTATGGGATTCTAAGCGTATTACTGCAGGCATACTATGATATTGAATACTTATTTACTGTAGATCAAGATGCATTTGATCCTCCTCCTAAAGTGAAGAGCGGAGTAATTAGGTTGGTGAGGAATGATGTTAAGAGCTTGGATTGTGATGAAAAGAAGCTAAAACAAGTAATTAAGTTGAGCTTCAATCAAAGAAGAAAGACCTTAAGGAATTCTCTAAAAAGCGTATTGGAAGATAAAATTTTACCAGAAAAGTTTCAGACAGAACGACCTGAGCAGTTATCTGTTCAGGATTTTGTAGAGTTGACCAACTTTATTTACCCTCAGTAAAATTCAGACATAAAAAAACCGAATGAAATTAATCATCCGGTTTTAAGCTTTTTCTATTAAAAGTTCTTAGCAGAACTCGTCATATGCCATTTTCAAGTTTTCAGCTATCATCTCAGCTGTTCTACCTTCAATGTGGTGACGTTCTATCATATGTGCTAGCTTACCATCTTTGAATAAAGCTATGCATGGTGAACTCGGAGGATAAGGAAGCATATATTGTCTAGCCCTATCTACTGCGTCTTTATCAACTCCTGCAAAAGCAGTAGTTAACGAAGAAGGCAATTTGCCATTCTCTAACGATAAATTCGCAGCAGGTCTCATGCTTCCTGCAGCACATCCGCATACAGAATTTATAACTACCAATGTAGTTCCTTCCGCTTTTAAAGCTTGATCTACATCTTCACCAGTAATTAATTCGGTGAAACCTTTATTTGTTAATTCGCCCTTCATAGGCGCTACCATTTCCGCTGGATACATCTGTTTTGTGTTTTATTTAATTGCGTTAGCAATGGTGCAAAATTAGAGCATATTAGTCACTAAGTTGTCCTAAAAAATCAAAACTCTCTTTAGATAAGTATTCTATACTAAATGGTGTGAAAAATAACTTTCTTGTTCATAATCTCTTCCTATTTTTCTGCTGTTGGTAACCGTAATTTTTAGTTTTGCTACGCAATAAAATCAACCTAAAATGGCAAAGCAATTAATAGAATGTGTCCCTAATATTTCGGAAGGAAGAGATTTAAATAAAATCAAAGAAATTACGGCAGTAGTGGAAACTGTGCCTGGAGTGAAATTATTAGATGTTGATCCTGGAAGTACAACTAACAGAACAGTTATAACATTTGTAGGTGAGCCAGAGCCGGTTATTGAGGCAGCATTTAGGTTGATCAAAAAAGCTTCTGAATTGATAGATATGAGAAGCCAAAAAGGTGAGCATCCTAGAATGGGTGCTACTGATGTTTGTCCTATGGTTCCTGTAGCTAATATATCGTTAGAGGAAATCATACCATTCGCTCATAAATTAGGGGAAAGATTAGGGAATGAGTTAGGGATTCCAGGATACTTTTATGAAGAAGCAGCGTCGGAAGAAAAGAGAAGAAATTTAGCCTATTGTAGAAAGGGAGAGTATGAAGGATTGGCTAAGTTATCCGAAGCAGAGTGGAAACCTGATTTTGGACCTTCTGAGTTCAATGAAAGCGCAAAAAAAACTGGAGCCACTGCAGTGGGAGTGAGAGATTTTCTAGTAGCGTATAATGTGAATCTGAATACTACATCTACTAGAAGAGCCAATGCCATAGCTTTTGATATAAGAGAAGCTGGTAGAATAATGAGAGAAGATGGAATGCCTGGCGGAAAAGTTCTTAAGGATGATTCTGGTGAGCCTCTAAGACAACCAGGAACACTTAAGTCGGTAAAAGGGATAGGTTGGTATATAGAAGAATATGGAATTGCCCAGCTGTCATTAAACTTAACAGATATAAAAGTTTGTTCTGTTCACAGAGCTTTTGACGAAGCCACTGCTAAAGCCGCTGAAAGAGGAATCAGAGTTACTGGAAGTGAAATAGTAGGATTGATACCTATGAAAGTTCTAATAGAAGCAGCTAATCATTATTTAACTAGGCAACATCGATCTCATGGGATTTCTGATGCTGAAAAGATAAAAATTGCCGTAAAATCTTTAGGATTAGATGATTTGGCTCCATTTAATGCCAAAGAAAAGGTGATTGAGTATATGATTGAGGATTCTTCATCTTCTAAATCTCTAGTCTCTATGAATTTGGAGGAGTTTGCAGATGAAACAGCATCGGAGTCGCCAGCTCCAGGAGGTGGTTCTATTTCAGCATATGTAGGAGCGCTAGGTGTTTCATTAGGAACAATGGTAGCCAATCTTTCAGCGCACAAAAGAGGATGGGATCATAGATGGGAGGAATTCAGTTTTTGGGCTGTGAAAGGAATGGAGCTAAAAGAAGAATTAATCACTTTAGTAGATGAGGATACCAATGCTTTTAATAAAATTATGGAAGCTTTCGGTTTACCTAAAGGAACTAAAGAAGAGATTTCTGAAAGAAAAGAAGCTATTCAATCCGCTACCAAGTATGCCATTGAAATTCCTTTTCAAGTAGCTAAATCTTGCTTGAGGTCTATGGAAGTAATGGAAGCTATGGCTGAATTTGGAAACCCGAATTCGATAACTGATGCTGGGGTAGGAGCTATGTGTGCCAGAACAGGAGTTTTAGGTGCTATTATGAACGTTAAAATTAATGCTGGAGATTTAGAAGACAAGAGTTTTGTTAATTCAGTGCTTGAAGAATGCGCGGAAATGGAAGATAGAGCCAATCAGATCGAATCTAAAATAAGAGATCAGGTGAACAAGAAAATACTCGATTAAAACTTCCAAACAGCTCCTCCAGAAACTCGGCTTATCTTGTAAGCATTTCTTCCGTTAATTGTATAAGAACCGCTGATAAATAAGCCTATTTTCGGTGAAGTTTGGTGATACACTACTCCGCCTACTCTATCAGCATCGAAACCTAGTTCTCTGAAAGATTCAGCTTTGTTATCTCCTAAACCTCTGTAGTCTTTTCCACCATCTGCTTCTATTCTATCGATCCAAAAATCTGCATACCATTTATTTTTATAGAATCCGATTTTTATTGAAGCCACAGTGTTATCAGGTGTAGGGTGGGAATTAAAATTCATACCGAATCTGCCATTGATAAATAGAGTATTCTTAAAAGTAAGTTGAGCCACAGTCCTAAACCCTATGCTTTTAGCTTGTTGACCAATAGCTTTTGAGCTTTCAGTACTGTAATTAGATAATGGGTGAGAACCTCCGAAAGCAGCTATTGCGTTTATTTTAAAGTTCTTTGTAATTTCTCTACCAACACCATACTTAAGAAACAACGAACCATCCTGTGGAGTTCCATTTATAAAAGGGATCGAAGCTACATAACCCAGGTTTTTGGTTAGCTGATGCTTATAAAATAGAGAAGCAGTGAAAGACGAAATAGGTAAATCTAAATCTCTATTCCATAAGAAGTAAGTGTCAGATGACTCATGACTAATAGACAAAGCCAGAGCTTTTGCCTTTGGGTTGTCAATAAAACCATCTATAATTCCCTGAGCAGTAGAGTTCAAGGAGATAAGTAAGCAGAATAAGAAAGCTAGTGTTTTCATAAAGGGTTATACATTTTAAACCTCAATTACCCGATAACAAATTTATAATGTTTATCGATTCAATAAATTAAGCGCCCTTCGCACACCTTTTTTATAGAATTTACGTACTAGTAATAGGTGAATGCACATGCTAGCATATCGTTGAAGAACAGAGTGGATAGAGTTTTATTCTTTTTCCCATTTCAGTTGTTGTTTTTACAATTGAAAAGAAACTACTTATTATTAAGTTTTTGGCTGCTACTTTTTGCATTTGTAATGGATGGTATAGGTTCCAAATATGGAATTTCGCATTTATTCTTATATCCTGAATACAGAGGGTTAAACGGATGTATAGCTTTTGGAATTTTGGGATTCTCTGTGGGAGGTTTCATAGTCAGTTATAATTTGTACACATACATAATCCATAGCCACAGATTTCCATTTATAGCCACCATTGACAAGCCGCTATTTAAATTTTCTATTAATAATTTCATAATTCCTCTTACATTTATTTTAATCTATTTCTACTGTAGTTTTAGATTTCAGGTAAACAGTGAGTTAGTATCTAAAGGTGATGCTTTTTTGAACTTATTCTCATTCACAGTAGGGGTCTTTTTAATGTCTGGATTTAGTTTTTTATATTTTTATTTTACCAATAAAAACGTACGTCACTTTACTGAAAAATTAGAGGAAGAAGGTGAAATAGAAGAGTCTTTTGCCTCTTCTGCGTTGCAAAAAACTAGTAGCTGGGAAGATTTAGAAAAACGCACAGACGATTGGCGGGTAGATACTTATATGTTTAGTTTTTTTAAAATAATGTTGGCTCGTAGTAGCAAGCATTACCCAAGAAAAGTATTAGAAAAGGTGCTTACTCAACACCATGTAAATGCCTCTTATTTTGAAATACTAATTATCATATCGTTTGTGGTAGTTGGACTTTTTAGGGAACATCCTGTTTTTGAAATTCCTGCTGCATCTTCAGCTGTATTGTTTTTTACGGTTTTAGTTATGCTTTTTAGTGCGATGTATAGTTGGATCAAAGGATGGACATTTCCGGTTATTTTATTAATCATATTAAGTATTAATTTTAGTCCAATCCTTACAGAATCTTTTAATCTAGAAACAAGGATTTATGGACTAGATTATTCAGGTGATCTACCAGAATACAATTCTGAGAGTTTGAATAATTCAGTAACAGTTGATGAGTATGAGAGGAGTAAGAATAACCAGATTAACTCTCTAGAAAACTGGAAAAATAAAGTCTCTAATGCATCTGACACCAAACCCAAATTGGTCATTCTGGCTGTAAGTGGTGGAGGCCTTCGTTCTGCTTTATGGACAATGAAAAGCGTTTTAACAGCGGATAGTTCAATGAATGGCGAGTTACTTAAAAACATACATCTTATAACCGGAAGTTCTGGTGGTATGATTGGAGCCAGCTATATGCGAGAATTATTTAGCGAAGGAGCCTTTGCTCAACCTGGATTTAATAGAAACGAGCATTTTGATGCTATTTCTAGGGATATTTTGAATCCTATGGTTTTAGCGATGGCTACTCATGATTTAGCACTTAGATATAGAAAAGTTGAAGTAGATGGAAGTCATCATTTAATGGATAGAGCCTATGCTTTTGAAAAAAGGTTGAACTTTAATACTGGAAATAAACTGAAAAAGAAACTTGGGTTTTATACGAAACCAGAATTTGAATCTGAAGTACCTACTATGATTTTTTCACCTACCATCAACTTGGATGGAAGGAGGTTAGTAACTGTCTCTTATACACATCTGACGC
>CAJXOV010000046.1 GCA_913057815.1 uncultured Flavobacteriales bacterium | reverse complement strand
GTATAATAAAATTCCTGATGAAAAATCCATGAGTCCTACAGGTTCTACATCTAGTAATTCGAAAGTAGCCTCTGCTCCATCTCTTATCAATTGATCTCCAAACACTAGTCTATCAACGTGAAGTGACTTTCTAGTATAACCTAATTGAAGAGCAGGTCTTAGTGAAAGATGTCTAGATAACCTTACCTCGTATGCATACTGCAATCCGAGACTAGTATTACTCAATGCACCTTGTCCTGCGCTATCATGATTTACCAGAAAACCAATACCAGAATTAATATCAGGTAAATACTGATCGTAATATGCGTTATATGTAACAAATGCATTGGGCAAAGCAGGCCATTGGTTTCTATAGTTCATTCCGAATCTACTTTGAACTGAAGTGCCCACAAATGCTGGATTCAACAATGTAGGCGCTGCATAAAACTGAGTAAAATGTGGGTCTTGAGCCACCACCTTTTCACAGTTTATAAATGCGAATAGAATCGATATGAATAAATACTTTTTCAATTAATTCATTGTGATTTTTTGAAAATCAATTTCTGTATTGTCCTCTTCAGGAAATTCAAAGTATAAATCTTTAGTAATCGTTTCTTTGTCTGAAGCTGCTACTACCATTTTATATTTGACCATAGGATGTAGAAGAAGAACATACTTCCCGTTATTTCGGTTAGAGTTATATACGCCTTGAAGTTCTTTATTTCGCTCATCTATGATGGTGATTTCACCTTGAATAGGTTCACCATTTTCATCCTGAAGCAGTCCTTTAATAATTAGGTTAGTCTGCTGGCGATAAATGAAGTTAATCTCATATAAATCCTGATCCCCATAACCTTCTTCCTTAATTGAAGAGTAATAGCCTTTTCTTCCACCTGGTGTAATGCTTAGGTAAATGTCATCTTCTACTGAATTAGCCGGGAACCCCAAGTTTTCAGGAGTTTTCCAGTGTTCTTTTCCTTCTCTCTTAGAAGTGAAAATATCAAATCCTCCTATAGAATTGTGTCCTTCCGAAGCAAAGTAAAGAGTCCTTCCATCAACGTCTATAAAAGGAGAATCTTCATCTAGTTCTGTGTTTATTACACCGCCCAAATTCTTAGGAAGACTCCATTCTCCATTTGGTAATAGCTTCACTCTATACAAGTCTCTTCCTCCAAATCCATCTGGTCTATTAGACGAAAAGACAATTGTATTTCCATCAGGACTGAAGCAAGCACTTGCTTCCTGAAAGTCAGAATTTATATTCTCATCTAAAATCTTAGGTTCACTCCATTCAGCATTAACTTTTCGAGTGATATAAAGATCTCCTCCTGTTAATTGTCTGTTTGTTCTATAAATCACCATACTCTGTCCATCTGCACTTATAGCAGCAGTGGCATCATGAGTGGAAGTATTAATTTCTGAAAAAGTATTGGTCGGTTTGTTCCAAACACCATTCACCTTCTTGGTATAATAAATATCTTCAAAAAACTCTTGGTTAGGATCTAATTTACCACCTGTACTATTCTCCCTTCTCGAAGTAAAATACATTTCTTCCTCATCTAAAGTGATTATAGGAATGTACTCAGCATACTTCGAATTGATATCTGCTCCTAAATTTCTAACTAAGACATCTTCAGGATTATTTGTAAGTTGAATAGCTAATTCTGACATTCGAATATGTCTTTCAATCACCTCTACGCTCAATTCCCTTTTTCCAATACTAGAGTATTGATTATAGTAACTAATAGCTTTATCGAATTCATAATTTAAATGTGATAGTTTTCCTAAGTGAAATAGAGATTCTTTATTTCCGCTTTGCAATGCGAATTCAAGAAGTTCCTTCGCTTTCAATTTATCTCCAGATAATTCAAGGAGACATACTCCTAATCTGTAGGAAATTTCTGCGTTTTTAGGATGCAATGAATACAGGTCAGTCAATATTAAGTTAGCTTCAGCAAAACGAGCTTGATAGAAGAAAAAATCCGCGTCTAAATATTCGGCTTTCTCTGATCTAGAAAAGTCATCTTCCTGTGCTGACAGCTGCATTCCCATCAAAACAAGGACTATATATATAAATAGTTTTTTCATTTATCTTAATAGTGTTACGTCTCCAGCCTCAGTAAGTTCCGTTCCATCAGTAAATTTTACTTTGGCTTTCCATACATACACATCTTGTTTGCTTAATTGACCGCCATACATTCCATCCCATCCTATACGTACATCCTTACTTTCAAAGAGAAGCTCTCCCCATCGATTGAATACTTGTAACTGATATTCGTCTACTCCAGAGTAAACAGGAAAAAAGACGTCATTATTAAAAGACTGAGGGTCATACTGTCCACCAGAGCCTCCGGATATTGGGGTAAATGCATTAGGGAATTCTATACTGGAAGCTGAAGTAGCCGTAATGATATCCACAAGAGAAATACTATCAGGACAATTGTTCTCATTATTAACCCAAAGTGAAATTGAGTAAACTCCTTCATTTTGATAATAATGTATTGGGCTTAGTTCAGTAGATGTTTCTCCATCTCCAAAATCCCATAAATATTCATCAACATTTGATGAAAGGTTTATAAAGTTCACTGGCTCCTGTGGGATAATTACATCTTCAGGTGTGGCAGCAAAAGCTGCTTGAGCTGAACCAAAAACTTCAATAATTTCATTTCTAACTATTTCATCCTGTTCTCCATTATTAAACCCAGTTACTATTAATGTGACTGTGTAAACACCCGGATTCTGATAAATATATACAGGATTAGCTACAAAGGCCTGACCACCATCTCCAAATAGCCAATGATAACTGAGTCCATATTCACTCTCGTTTTCAAATTGAACGGTTAAAGGAGAACAGCCCGATGTAGGACCTTCAAAATTAGCTATTGGTGGAGGAGGTAAAATTTCTATTTCTAAACTAGTTTCGTCTGAGCAGAATCCATTATCTGCTTCTAGCGTTATAGTGTATTCTCCCCATGTTTCATATGAATGTGGTGTTGGATCTGTATCTAAATTTAAAGGAGAACCATCTCCAAATCCCCATTCATAAAATACCGCATTCCCTCCAAAACTAGTGTTATCAATAGACACCGTTGTCTCAGGGAATGTTTGGCTATCTGGTGTAGCATTAAATTCGGCTATAGGTCTTGGAAAAACAGAAATATCACTTGTGAATGTATCTGTGCATCCAGCATATGACTCAACGGTGAGAGTTACAGGGTAGATTATCGTTTCCTCTGTATCATTAGTGAAAATGTGAACAGGGTGCAGTAGAGTTAATACTTCTGATCCGTCATTGAACTCCCATTGGTATTGCAACGCTCCTGAAGAAGTATTTTCAAACTGAACTTCATATGGTGTACAGCCTTCGTTTGGCGAAATAAAACTAGCTGTAAGCTGAGGCTGCACCTCTACGAAAACATTATCAGTACTAGTACATCCACTATTAGAAAACGCATTAAGTGTTACCTCATAAGTCACTGGAGTATCGTCTAAATTGTAAAAAGTATGAGTATGAAGAGGTAAATCTGAGTTTCCTACTTCTCCAGTACCATAGGCCCAAGTGTATGAATTAGCTCCTATTGAGGCATTTTCGAATGTAACATCCAATGGATAACAGCCGACAGATTCTGAAATGCTTAGATCCGCAATTGGAGTTCCGAAAACTACTATATCCTGAGTGTAAATATCTTGACAACCATATAACGAAGAAGTGATTAGTTCAACCGTAAAAGTGGTGTCGTTAAGAGTATTATTAATATAAGTGTGCACTGGATTAGACATAGAAGAAACTCCACCATCTCCAAAATTCCAGACAAAATCTGTATTTGACCCAAAGCTCTCGTTATCAAAAGTAATGGTCAATGGTGAACAACCGTTTTCTTCTTGTTCAAACTCAGCAGAGATTTGGGGGTATACAGTAATAGGTAACTCATAAGAATCTTGACATCCTATGGCATTAGAAACTGTGAGAGTCACTGTATACTCTATAGGCAGGTCAGTAAAATTTTCAAAATCATGAAAATGATTATTAGCATTGGTAGTAGAAGTTTCTCCATCTCCATAACTCCACGAATAAGTAGAAGCGCCTACGCTATTATTAGTGAACTCTACAGAGACTACACTACACCCAGAGTTTATGTCAGATGTAAATGCAGCTATTGGACTAGAATAAACAATGACTTCGACTTGATCTAAATCATTACAACCCAAGGGAGACTGTGCTAAAAGTGTAACTGTATACGTGGTGTCTGTACCAGAATTATTAATGAAGGTCGTTAATCCCGTGTTCTGAGTTGAGTTTAATCCATTTCCGAAATCCCACTCAAACCCAGTGGCATTTGTACTATTATTTAAGAAGGTTACCTGATAAGGTGAACATCCTGGATCAGGTGCAACTATTTCAGAATTGGCACTTGGCGTTACTTCTAGAGGAAGCGTACTAGAAGCCTCACAACCAAATGTGTTTTCCGCATTTAGAGTGACATTGTATACTTGTAATGAACTCGAAATATTCGTATATGTGTGTATGGCGTTTCCAGAATAAGCCTCTGTAGTATTGTCTCCAAAATCGAATGTTCCAGTAGAAATTCCAGCTGAGTTATCTATGATTTCTACCTCTAAAGGAGAACAGCCACTTACCGCTGAAAGAGAAAAATCTACCTCTGGGGCAGGAAAAACTTCAAGGGTACTTATGCTTGTACCAGCACAACCGAATGCTGAAATGGCGTTTAATGTAACAGTGTATGTAATAGGATTATCCGTAGTATTAGTATACAGATGAGTTGGGTTTGGGATCATAGATGTTTGACCATCTCCAAAATCCCAATCAAAAGTTTGACCACTAGCCACTAATGGCATTTGAACGATTAATGGTGAACAGCCCTCATCAGGAGTGACATCAAAGGTAAAGTCAGGTTCAGGAAACACGGTCATAGCCGACACTATGGTATCATTACACCCATTAGGCGAATATGCTATTAACTGGACATCATAAGTTTGAATAAAACCTGTGTTATTATTATAAACATGGGTAGGGTTTTCATCCGAAGAGGTAGAAGATCCATCTCCAAAACTCCATTGATAACTGGACGCTCCATAGGATGTATTGGTAAATTCAGCTAAAAAAGGTGCACATCCAGGTGGTTGAGCATTGTCAGTAAAAGCCGCCTGTGCTCCTGGAGAAACTGTAATATCTAAAGAATCATTTTGGTAACATCCAAAGTTAGAAGATGCTGTTAAAATGACCGTGTACGTAGTGTCAGAATTTGTGAAATTATAGAAGGTATGAACAGGTTCTTCCATAAAACTTCCTGATTGATCACCGAAGTCCCAAGCATAAGAATCTGAATCTATACTAGTATTGCTAAAAGTTATTTCTAGAGGAGCACATCCAGAATTTAGATCTGGCGAAAAAATGGGAATAGGAGCCGCTTCAACCGTTAAAAGTGTGGTAATCGAAGCATTACAATTAATTGTACTAACTGATAAAGTAGCATTGTATGTTCCGGCAAGAGCATATTGATGAGTAGGATTTTCTTCTATGCTGGTGAATGAGTCTCCAAAGTCCCAGGCCCATGATATAATCGGATCACCTCCATCTGAGGTACTGATATCCGTAAATTGAGCTATAGTGCCTTCACAAACATTATCGGCTATAAAATCTACAACAGGTGAATTAAACACACTTACAATTTCTTGAGCAGTATTTATACACCCAGCTGAATTAGTAGCACTTACATTTACTACAAAATCTCCAGGAGTATTATAATTCTGGGTAGGAGGTGTAGACCCGTTAAAGGTGTTTCCATTTCCAAAATCCCAATCCCAATCATCTGCATTGGTACTTGATTCTTGGAAATTAACTGAAACATCTCCGCAGCCACTTAGGTTATCTGCTAGAATCGAAATAGTAGGCGCAGGTACCACCACAACATCTACAAAAGCTGTGTCTGCACAAGCTGCGCTAGATTGGATTCCAACTGCACTAGCTATAGTATATGTACCTGGAAGATTATATAAATATGAAATATCAGATGGGCCAGTAGGTATCCATCCTAACCCATCTCCAAAATTCCAACTAAAAGAATTTGGATTTCCTGTTACATTCTGTTCAATAGTCACTAATTCACCTACACAAATTTCATTGTCGACTATCGTTATATCAGCAATAGGCGGAGAAACGATAGTTACAGTCATATATGTAGTATCCAAACCACAGTAATTACTGTCTATCATCATTACTTCATATGAATCGCCTAAGTTACCCGGATATTGAATAGTATATTCGTTAGAAATAGGCCAAGGAGTCCAGTCAACAATCGAATCCTGACCATTTCCCCAGTAATCTCCAAAATTCCAATATTCATATCTCTGTTCTATATTTCCTTGAACAAAACAATTTCTATCAGTGGAATTAGTATAAGAAACTTCATTGTCTGGAAAGCACAGGACAGTAGAACTGGCTGTTATAGAAGCATCATCCGTATCGTAAATTTGAATAGGAGAAAAAGTATTAAAGAATGCTCCACCTTGTATGGTGTTACAATAGTTCTCTGCGAAAAGAGTAACTTCAGTATTACAGTCTACTGTATTCTCCTCATAAGTATGAGAAATTGTTTGTCCTGAATTTGTATTGTCAAGTACTAAATTTGTACTTCCGTCTCCAAAATCCCAAGTAAATGTGGTGTTTTCAGAGACATTACTACTTTGGTTAGAAAAACTCACAGGATGCGGTGCACAAGACTGGGTCAAAACTCCAGTTGGAATAACAATAGAAGGATTGGTAGCTTCTTCCATAATAAGTACTCCAGAAATGCTACAACCTAATGTAGGATTGGATATTACTATGTCGAAATTTTGAATAGTAGCTGAGTATAAATGGGAGATTGAAGTAGGAGAAATCCAATTCGTACCAGACTCTACAGGTGAGCCATCACCCCAGTTTATGGTATAATCAGTCCAATCTAAAGGGCTATAAATATTCAAGGTGAAATCACCTCCGTTACAGGCATACCAGTATGGTTCCGGAACTAAATTATCATAGAAATCATATACCTCACACTGAGAGACAACTATTCCATTAATTCCGAAGATTCCAAAAGACAATGCTATGATATATTTTAAAAAATTCTCCATTTACCTCCGATTATACGGGAAAACAGCATAAAAGTTTAGTTTTGGAATAGTTAAGGCATTTAGCGCATCGCAAAAATTGGAAAATGATCCTAGAACTCAATAATCTCTCTGATGAACAAGAATTTTAAACTCATTTTTTATGCGATAGTAATTCTGATAATTAGCGTATTAACGTACGTAATGTTCTTCAGACCTTTTTATTTAACGACTGTCTATATTCATTCAGAAAAGTACCTTCGAATGGCAGAGGGATTGAAAGAGATAGAAATAAAAGATTCAAGTGTCCTATTTATTGGTAATAGTCTAATGGTTGATTTTAAAACTTCTTCCAGTTCTGAGAATGCCGTTAAATGGGCAATTCGTGGTGATGTATTAAGTGGTCTTCAATGGAGACTAGAAGCTTTGAAAGACAAGAATCCACAAGCAATAATTATTAATCTAGGGATCAATGATATCATAAATGGATTCGGATTTTCTCCAGAAAAATTAGAACATTTCATTCTAAATTTTAAAGAATCACTTCCTCGTTCTGAATTATACATTATGTCATTATCTCCAGAAAGTTTATCTCCAGGAACATTCACTTCACCGAAAAAAATAGCATTTGAGATAAAAGAAGCGAACAAGCAAATTGAGAATTTATGTTCGACATATTCCCTCACTTTCATCGATGTTTACAGCGGCTTAGAATCAAATGGAAAGCTAATTTCTGACTATACAACTGATGGATTACATTTGACTCAAGAAGGATACAATGTTTGGGAAAAAGAAATTATTAAGACTATTGGTTTAACACCCTAAACACTTGAGTCTTACTGTTATTGTTTACTACGATAACATACGTTTGTTTTGGCGTTTTTATCACTTGAATATCTTTCACATTTCCAGGCGTAAAAAATCCAGAGTTCGTAACTGGATCAGTCCCTGACAAAAGAACACAACCCACACCAGCATCTGCACGCGTAGTTTCTACTTCTGTATTGAACCTATTTCCTGCGGAGATTATATCAAGCTGACCATCATTGTTTATATCCACTACCTCTATTCCATTCATAGGAGATATTTGAGCAACTGGAGGTAGAATCTCTCTTTTAAAAGTCCCATTTCCCGTAGAATAAAAAACACAACTAGAAAATTGGGTAGCGCTCAAACTCACTTTAGAAGATTCCGGATCTTTACCTAATAGTTGATCCAATTCTGAGTTAGCAAATTCTCCATAACTACTTACTTTTTCCTCCGAAATAATCGGCATTTGTTCGGTCATACATTGCTTCCCTCTCACAGGAATAGAAGTCCCATCGTCTAATGTATTAGCCAATACTATATCGCCAGTTCCATTCTTATCATAATCATCATAAAAAATTCGGAATGGATTTTCTTTAGTAGGTCTAAATTTATGATTTTCACCTATGTTCCCAGCTATGATGTCATCTATTCCATCTTGGTTCAAATCAGCCACTTTTAAGGAGCACCACCAACCTACTTCTTCTTCTAAGTTTAGCTCAGAAGTAACATTTTTAAATGACGAACCTGTATTCATGTAGAACATAACAGGAAGCCACTCACCTGCCAAAACAAGATCAGACTTACCATCTTGATTAAAATCAGTAGAAACAGCTGAGGTAATAAATCCAGCCTCAGAAAAATCTGAAATCCAAGGAGTCTCTGGCGATGAAAACCTTCCATTTTCGTTTAACAACATGTAAGATGAATCTACTAACGGATAATGACCTGGTTTAGATCCGCCCCCTACGAATAAATCTTGAAAGCCATTTCCATCAAAATCCGCATGAACGACACAGGAACCATTGGGCCACTTCATTCCTGGTCTTCCCCTAGGATACTCAATCATTCCACTGGTTCCTTGATTTAAATAATACATGTCTCTTCTATTCTCTTCATCTTCATTTCCTCCATTTACCAAATACAAATCACCATCTCCATCATTATCAGAATCGAAAATAGTAGCATCTATGTTTTCCCATTCCCTCCTATCCGACAATCTTATTGAGGTAAACTCCCCTTTCTTGTTTTGAATAAAAAGTGAGGCCTTCTGTCCACTAGCACCTCCTATAAAGACATCATCTAAACCATCATTATTTACATCTCCAACTTCCAATGCGGGACCCAAGGTAGACTGCTTATGAGGAAGGAGAATTTCCTTTTCGAAATCGGAATACACATTCTCTCTATGAATGAATTCAAGACCAATACTCGAAGGATCAATTTCCTCAAAGAGCCGTGCGTCTGTAAATGGAACGGAAGTAAATGAAGGACTGTAAATCACTGAATATGTTTTATCAAGACTATCAATTTCTATTCTCTGGGCAGCACCATTCGGCCAGATAACACTTGAGGAGTCTATTCTTAAATTTTTTGGAATGCCAAAATGTAAAACCGTACTTCTTCCAGATTGAAAACCCGCGGTAGGAAGCACCTCTCTCGAAAGTGTTCCTATGGATGAATAAATCTCCACTTTAGAGTTTAATGCTTTTACATTAGGACTATTTGGCCAACTCAAATCAAACTTTAAATATTGATTTTCATTCACCTGATCTGATCGATTCTCATAGATGAATGCTGGATCCTCTAAATTGTTAATTATTAGATCTAAATCTCCATCATTGTCCAAATCTGAAACACTTGCACCGTTGGAAAAAGTTAAATCGTCTACTCCCCATTCGTTTGTGACATCTTCAAAACCTGTCTCTTATACACATCTGACGCTGCCGACGAATAG
>CAJXOV010000045.1 GCA_913057815.1 uncultured Flavobacteriales bacterium | reverse complement strand
CGAGATGTAGAGAGGTCTCGTGGGCTCGGAGATGTGTATAAGAGACAGACAAAAACAGCTAAACCGATAGATAATAATTTAATAATGTAATTCATACTTAACGTATGACAGAAACCATACCATTTCGGATTTCTACATTAACTCCGTCAAATTGTTCTGATTTATATGACAAAGTGTACGTATACACACCTGATGGTACATAATGATCCCCATTTTTATCATTTCCAACCCAGCCTTCTTCTGGGTCTATAGAATCAAATACAATCTCTCCCCATCGGTTAAAAATTGACAGGTGATATTGAAAAGGTACGCATGTAATGATAGGCTTAAAGACTTCATTTATTCCATCATTATCGGGTGTAAATGCCAATGGAATGAATGGGACACAATCACAAACAACACTTTCAATTTGAAAAATTTCAACTTGCTCTTTGCATTCATTAGATGCTAAAACATAAACTTCTCCTGGCTCAGAAAAAACATATGCATCTCCTTCAAATCCATTCGACCAAACCAACATCTGACTATTTTCGTAAAAAGGTTCAACTTCTAAAGCCCCACCTTCACACAAATCGTATATCTCTTCTACTTCTAAAATAGGATTAAAAATCTTCTCAATTTCAATAGTTCCAATAGATATACATCCGGACAGATTATTTTCTACTTCAATCATAAATTCGCCTCCTTCTATAAAATTAAAAGAAGTGCCCGCTGAACCGTCATGCCAAGTGATCGTATATCCCGCATTGGCTGAAGTCAAAGTGAGTATGCTATCTTCACAAAAAGAATAATTCCCTGGTATATTTGAAATTGGAATGGGATTGACCAATAATTCGAATTCTAAAGAATCAACGCACCCATTTAATTCGGCCTCTACAGAGTGTATTCCTGCTTCTGTATAAATTGATTCGTTATCCACACTACCGTTACTCCAGTCAGCACTATAAGAATTATCGATACTGATTTCGAGAACTTCATAAGGACAAATTTCATATGTTTCGTTCAGACTAATTACTGGCAATGGGAGTTCTGAAACTTCAATCTGCATAGTATTCTGACACCCTGTAATAGTATCTAAAGCTGTTACTTCATAATCACCTTCCAACGAAATATAAAACTCATTTGATTCAATACCAAAAGGATCATAAGTATAAGAATTTAAAGCGCTTAACTGTATTAATACCGAATCTTGCGCGCAATATGTTACAGTCGATGGTGCCACTATTGATGGCAAAACAGCCTCCACTAGATTGAATGCTTCTCTCTTCACACAAGTCCCATCTGTAACCTCAACCCAATGTTCTCCTATGCCAGTATACACACTCGAATTACTAGACAAATCTCCATTGGACCATTCTATATCATAAAGTGGATTATAAACAGCTGTAAATTCAGACGATTCAGATGGACATACGGAGACATCATCAATTTCCGCTAAAGTCAAAGAAATAACATCTACATGTACAGTATCAGAAAATACTTCTCCGCATTTGTCATATTCAACTGTGTAAGTTGTGTTTATAGAAGGGCTAACAAATGGGGTGGCTGAATTAACATCGTCAATATTTTGATTTGGAGACCAAACTATATTGTTTGCCGTGTTAGAATTTACCGTCAATTGAATATTCTCTCCTTCACAAATAACCTCACTAAGAGTAGGGTTTAAATAGGACACTTCTATCAGGCAGGCTGAGTGCTCATTATCATAAAATCCGGTAGCCCCTGTAAAACCCCAATACACTGATGTCTCTCCTCCAAAAACATCATCTATTAAATCAATGGTTGTAGTTAGCCTCAGAACACAATTCATGTAGGCTGAAATTTGCTGAGTAGCGGGATTCCACACTAATCTAAGAGAAATACTTTGACCGTTTTCAGCATTTCCTCCACCTGGGAAAATTGATACTGGGCCCGCTAAATTATCCGCAGAATTGTGATTAGTATTTCCATCTCTTAGCATAGC
Organism: uncultured Flavobacteriales bacterium; assembly: GCA_913057815.1. Classification (GTDB taxonomy): domain Bacteria; phylum Bacteroidota; class Bacteroidia; order Flavobacteriales_D; family Sanyastnellaceae; genus ASP10-05a. Next base: position 7,952 of record CAJXOV010000045.1, on the reverse strand, counting down.
CATATGATCCGCACCAATATCACCGTTGAATTCAAAAGTTTCGTTATTGAAGGTATCAAACTCCAACCCGAATGAAGGTGTTATCCCCCCAAACCCTAGGAATTGACCTGTTACACCAAGAGCATCTAAACCTTGAGTTTGCATGGCTAATATGCACCCATCTGCTCCTTCTCCATCAGTACTCCCTAAATTCATTTCTACAGTTAAGGAAAAGTATTTAGTCAGATCCAATTGTTCATTATACCATACTGCACCTGATTGATACTGTTGATTAGGTGTGATTTGAAAACAATCACCACCTAAATCTACTGCATCTCCCACTGTATTAGCTATCTGGGCTTGAATAGATTGAATGGTCAAACAAGTTAAAAATGATAGTATGCATATAATTCTATTCATCAATTTTAAAGACTCCTAAAGGATTTAATTAGTTGTGCCGAACAAAAATAATACTCTTCTTTATACTATCGTTTATTCTTGGCACTGACATTCTTAATTATCTTTTCTATTATTCTCTATTTACATTCTTCATGCCAGTTCTTTTATCACTTTAAATACATAAACTGTATTAATGTTACTATTTAGTTAATAACCTGAAATCATAATTTTAGGGGCAGGCAGAGGGAGAAATTAACTTTGCAACGCAACAAATAAACAACCATGAAATTTTTTATAGACACAGCTAACTTAGATCAAATAAAGGAAGCAGAAGATTTAGGCGTACTTGACGGAGTTACCACCAACCCTTCCTTGATGGCCAAAGAAGGTATAACAGGAAAAGAGAATATTCTAAAGCATTATGTAGATATCTGTAATATCGTAGATGGACCAGTCAGTGCTGAAGTTATTTCAACTGATTTTGATGGGATGGTTTTAGAAGGAGAAGCGCTAGCTAAACTACACAAGAACATAGTGGTTAAAGTTCCTATGATCAAAGATGGAATTAAAGCAATCAAATATTTCTCGAATAAAGGAATTAAGACTAACTGTACATTAGTATTTAGTGCCGGACAAGCATTATTGGCAGCTAAAGCTGGTGCTACTATGGTATCTCCTTTCATAGGAAGGCTAGATGACATTTCTACTGATGGACTAGAACTAATCATGAAAATCAGAGACATATATGACAATTATGGTTTTGAAACTGAAATTTTAGCTGCTTCTGTAAGACACACAATGCATGTAATTAACTGTGCTGAAATAGGTGCTGACATCATGACTGGACCTCTTAGTTCAATACTTGGATTATTAAAGCATCCCCTAACTGATTCTGGGTTAGCTACTTTTTTAGCTGATTACGCTAAAGGAAATAACTAGGATGATGATAAAGATTTAATTATCTTTAAACTATGCTTTTAGAAATACATCCGGATAATCCAGACCCTAGGAAGATTAAACAAGTTATAGACTGTTTAAATAGAGGTGGAGTTATTATCTACCCGACTGATACTGTGTACAGTTTTGGATGTAGTATTGAAAAGCATAAAGCTTTTGAAAAAATTGCTAGACTAAAAGGAATAAAACCTGAAAAGGCTAACTTTTCTATAGTCTGTTATGATCTATCACATCTTAGTGTGTATTCAAAAGCTGTAGACAATAGAACATATAAAATGATGCGTAAGGCCTTCCCAGGGCCTTACACATTTATTTTAAATGCTAGCTCTAATGTTCCCAAGATTTTCAAAGCCAAAAAGAAAACGATTGGAATTCGAATTCCAGATAATAACATAGCTCGTACTTTAGTTGATGAATTAGGTTCTCCTATTATAGCCAGTTCTGTGCATGACGAAGATGAAATCATAGAATACACTACTGACCCAGAGCTAATTCACGAAAAGTATGAAAAACTAGTAGATATAGTTATTGATGGCGGTTATGGAAATAATGAGGCTTCTACAATTTATGACTGCACAGGCTCAGACCCTGAACTAGTTCGTGAGGGAATAGGTGATGTAGATATCTTCTAACCAATTCATACATACTTATAAGAGGGACATTCAGTCTCCTATTCCGTGTTAATACACAACTAACTTCACCTTAAACAGGCTAAAAGTAAAGGCATAAAAAAAGGGTTTCCGTTGAGAACCCCTTTCTTGTAAACCTGCAAGGAAAATTTTGAAACCGATACAGTCATGAAACTGTATCTATTATAAAGACGAACGATTGTTAGTGTGGTTGCCTCTAGCAAATTATTTTTCTGATTCTGATTTCAAATAAAACGAAAATTGTGGCATAAGTTCTTTTAAAAGATCTAATCTGAATACATTGTACCTTCGCGGAAAAATCAACAATACCTATGGCAAATCCGATCAGCTTAGCAATTCATGGTGGTAGTGGAACTATCCTTAAATCAATGCTTACACCTGAACAAGAAGTGGCATATAGAACTACACTTCAGCTTTCTTTAGATCAAGGAAAAAAAGTACTTGAAAACGGAGGCTCAGCTATAGATGCGGTTTCTACATCTGTGATGGTGCTAGAAGATTCGCACTTATTCAATGCTGGAAAAGGGGCCGTATACACCGCTATAGGAACTCAAGAAATGGATGCTTCCATTATGAATGGTGCAGACAGAAAAGCAGGAGCTGTAGCCATGGTAAAAGGAGTTAAAAATCCTATTCAACTGGCCAGACTGGTTATGGAGAAATCAGAACATGTGTTTCTAGCAGCACAAGGTGCAGAAGAATTTGCCAAAATGCAAGGTGTGAAATTTGAAGCAGCAGATTACTTTCATGATGAGTTAAGATATAACCAATGGCAGAGCGTGAAAGGAACAGATAAAACGCAGTTAGACCATACTCCTATAGTTGATGAAAAATTTGGAACAGTAGGCGCGGTAGCCTTAGACGCGTCAGGGAATATAGCATCTGCCACCAGTACAGGAGGTATGACCAATAAGAAATTTGGAAGAGTTGGCGACAGTCCCATTATAGGTTCTGGAACATACGCTCATAATAAAACATGTGCGGTAAGCTGCACAGGAAGCGGAGAATATTTCTTAAGAGGAGTAGTTGCTTACGATGTGAGCTGCCTAATGGAATACAGAGGTTTATCTCTTTCTGAGGCTACTAAAATTGTAATCCATGACCGCCTACTAGAATTAGGAGGAGATGGTGGATTAATAGCTGTGGATCAAAAAGGAAATGTTTCTTTAGAATTCAATACTGAAGGAATGTACAGAGGATCTTTTGTAAATGGCATTTCTGATGTTTCTATTTTTAAGTAGATACATTAATCTTAATAACAGACCTAAATTTAGATTTCCAAATCTCATTGCAACGCAATAAGACAAGCTAACAAAAGAACAAAGACTAAATAAAACTCTCGTGGATAGGAAGGATTTTAATTTCCCTTTCCTTAATATCGAACTTGTCACCATTGCTAAGCACGTGTACTATTAAATTACTCATAGACATAGGCGTACCTTCTGGTAATTGGTCATGCTTGTTATGAGTAAGCTGACTAGCATCGAAAAGAATAATCATTCCACTACCTATTACAGTAGCTATTCTTCCATTTTCAATCATGATACCAGTGTCTTCACCTAAACCTATTCCTAGTAGATGAGGCATTCTAGTGACCGCTTCAGCCAATCTTCCAAATCTTCCTCTTCTAATAAAATGGCTGTCTAAAACTACTTCTGGAAGAAAGTTAAGACCATCTCCCATTTTTATAGCTCCCTTAACTAAAGACTCTGAACTACTTCCACCCGTAACCATCTCTTTACTCATGGCCACTGCTCCTGCGCTAGTTCCAGCTATAACTATTGGCTCAGCAGCGTACCTTCTTTTCATAATTGAAAGTGCCAGAGTCCCGTTAATTATAGCGCTTAGCTTTGACTGATCTCCACCACTCATCATTATGCAGTCAGCCGTTTCTAGTGCGTTGCAAAACTCTGGATTGTTGGCATCCTCTTGAGATTGGAAGTTAAGTACAGAAACGTCCTTACAACCTAAGGTAGTAAAAGCACTTTCGTAATTTTCCCAAACTTCATCTGGAATGCTACTAGCTGAAGGAATTACCACAATTTTAGAATCGGTTCCTTTGGCCTTATTTATAATATGAAACAAAATTCCTTCACTAATGAAGTCCATGGCATCTCCCATGTCTGAATCTAATCCTTTGTCCTCATTCCCCCCCACTGGTATTAATATACCTTTAATCTCTTGGCTCATGATTTATTTTTAGCAAATCCAAAATTATACCAATTAGCGCCATAAACACCCTTATAATTCAAGGATTTTTGAACGATATTCCTTCACTTTTTCACCAAAAACTAAAAAATAACATTGGAAAATGTACTTTTTCGTTCAAATAATCCTACTTATCCTTATTTTTAGAACTTAACCATAGCTTGAATTTAAGATGAAGATAAGAGAGATTAACGCCATGCGAGGACCTAATTACTGGTCTGTCAGAAGACATAAACTTATCGTGATGGTTCTAGATATTGAAGATTTAGAAGAAAAACCTACCGATAAGATCGATGGGTTTTTAGAAAGATTAGAAGCCATGTTCCCCAGTATGTACTCTCATAGATGTAGTGAAGCAGAACCTGGAGGATTCTTTAAAAGAGTGAAAGAAGGTACCTGGATGGGCCATGTGATAGAACACATAGCACTAGAAACTCAAACTTTAGCTGGAATGGATGTCGGCTTTGGAAGAACAAGAGATTATGGTGAAGAAGGTGTTTACCATGTTGTGTTTGCTTACATGGAAGAAAAAGTGGGGAGATTCGCAGCTAAATCAGCTGTAAGAATAGCACGAGCTCTTATAGATGGGACTGAGTATGACTTAGAAGAAGACCTTCAGGAAATGCGAGAAATCAGAGAAGACAACCGTTTAGGACCAAGTACTGGTTCTATAGTAGAAGAAGCCGCTGCCAGGGGTATTCCATGGATTCGTTTGAACAAGTATTCACTTTGTCAGCTTGGCTACGGAGCTAATCAGAGGAGAATTCAAGCCACAGTAGGGAGCACAACCAGCAGTATAGCAGTAGAGCTGGCCTGCGACAAAGAAGATACTAAATTCCTCCTAGAGCAAGCGGAAGTCCCAGTGCCTAAAGGAGAAATAGTAAGAAGAGAATCAGGCTTGAAAGAAGCCATAGAATATCTAGGATATCCACTGGTGATTAAGCCAATTAATGGGAATCATGGAAGAGGGATTACCTGCGGAATAGAAAACGAAGAACAGGCATTAGAAGCATTCGCTGCGGCTAAGGAAGTCTCTAGAACTGTTATAGTGGAGCAACTGATAATAGGAGAAGATTACAGGTTATTAGTTATAGATCATAAGCTAGTGGCAGCTGCCAAAAGAAGCCCTGCTCATGTGGTAGGGAATGGAAAATCCACTATTCAGGAACTTATAGATGAGGTGAATAGCGATCCAAGAAGAGGTTATGGACATGAAAAAGTTTTAACCGCTATCTCGGTGAACGAAATGACTATGAATCTTCTAAAGGACAAAGACTACACCTTGGAAACCGTTCTTAAACCTGATGAAAAGCTGGATCTTAAAGAAACGGCTAACCTCAGCACAGGTGGAACTGCCATGGATGTGACGGATATAGTACACCCATATAATATTTTTATGGCAGAACGTATTAGTAAGATCATCGGATTGGACATTTGTGGAATAGACATTATGACCACAGATATTAGTACACCACTTCCTGATACGAAAGGTGCTGTGTTAGAGGTAAACGCGGGACCTGGATTCAGAATGCATCTCGCACCTACTGAAGGAATGCCTAGGAACGTGGCTGAGCCAGTAATAGATATGCTTTTCCCAAATGGATCTGATGCCAGAATTCCTATTGTGGCTGTAACAGGAACTAATGGAAAAACCACCACTACTCGCCTCATTGCTCACATGATGAAAATGAAAGGCTTTAAAGTAGGATATACCACTTCTGATGGAATCTACATTCAAAATAGACTTCTCCAAACAGGTGACTGCACAGGACCAGCTAGTGCCGAGTTTGTACTGAAAGATCCTACAGTAAACTTCGCAGTACTAGAATGTGCACGTGGGGGATTATTAAGAGCTGGATTAGGGTTTGGAAAATGTAATATAGCCGTAGTAACTAATGTAGCTCCAGACCATCTTGGTTTAAAAGGAATACATACCATAGAACAACTAGCCAGAGCTAAAGGAGTTGTCCCAGAAACTGTGATGAAAGATGGTTACGCCATTTTAAATGCCGATGACGACTTGGTATATGACATGAGAAAAGAGCTAGAATGTAATGTAGCATACTTCGCTATGTCTGACGACAATCCAAGAGTGATGAAACACTGTGCCAGAGGAGGAATAGCTGCTATTTATGAAAACGGATACATTACTATCTGCAAAGGAGAATGGAAAATGAGACTGACCAAGGCTATAAATGTGCCTTTGACATTCGGTGGTAAAGCTGACTTTATGATTCAGAATGTTCTTCCTGCTGCTTTAACAGGCTACTTAAATGGATTCTCATTAGAGGACATCAGAGTTTCTTTGGAACTCTTTACTCCTTCTCCTCAGCAGACTCCTGGAAGATTGAATTTATTCGAATTTGAGAATTTCACTTTACTTTTGGATTATGCGCACAATGCCGCAGGACTAAATGCTCTTAAAAACATGTTGGATAACATGGAACAAACTCCTAAAGTAGGAATCATAGCGGGCGTAGGCGATAGAAGAATAGAAGACAATGAAGCCATAGGAGCTGTTTCTGCCAAAATGTTTGATGAAATTATCATCAGACAGGATAAGCACTTAAGAGGAAAAACAGAAGAGGAATTAATTTCAATGTTGGAAAACGGGATTAAAAAAGAAGACCCTAACAAACACGTGACCATTATTCCATCCGAAGCTGAAGCTATAAAATTTGCGATAAAGAATGCCAAGCCCGGCAGCATGATAGTGTTATGCAGTGATGTTATTCCTGATGCGTTAGATTTAGTAATGAAGCTTAAAGAAGAAGAGACTAAAAGATTGTTCGATGAAAAAAAAGCGGAATTATCTAGTTAGAGTTTAAATGAACTAGAAAATAAAATTAAATAAAAATCCTGGTGCCCCTGTGTACTGGGATTTTTTTTGAAAAAATTACTTCGGATCTTATAGAGAATAAATAAAAAAGAGGACAAAAAAAAAGGGTTTCCGTTGAGAACCCCTTTCTTGTAAACCTGCAAGGAAAATTTGAAACCGATACAGTCATGAAACTGTATCTATTATAAAGACGTGTGAAGTTTTAAGGGGTTGCCTCTTCGAAAATATTTATTTTCTGTGACCGTCAATCTTTTTTTTATTAAGACCTTCACCTTATGGATAAATCCGAAGTTTTAAAAGCTATCAACGCTGGGAATAAAAACACCCTTATGGAATCCCTAGGAATAGAATTCACAGATGCTTCTGAAGGATATGTAGAAGCTAAGATGCCTGTGGATTCCAGAACACATCAGCCTATGGGCTTACTTCACGGTGGAGCCACAGCTGCATTGGCAGAAACTTTAGGAAGTATTGGTTCCTATATGCTGATAGATAGAAATACTGAAGCCACTGTAGGGATAGAAGTAAACGCCAATCATATGAAGGGTGTGAAGTCTGGCTGGGTGACAGGAAAAGCACAGATTCTGCACAAAGGCAGAAAACTCCACGTTTGGAACATAGAAGTATTCGATGAAATGGAAAATAAAATAGCGGTGTGCCGACTGACCAATATGATAATTCAAAAAAAGTAACTCGCAATTGAAAGAATTACTCCTTCATACATTCTCCTTTCTAATAGATGCCGGTTTTAAAACCGAACTCAGTAAAAAAGGAAAAGAACAGTTTTTAATTTTCTCTAAAGAAGATGCTGAGTTACAAATCTCATGGACTTCTGAAAAAGAGAAACCATCCATCAATTATTCAGACGATGAACACCCTGTCTCTTATACACATCTCCGAGCCCACGAGACCTCTCTACA
>CAJXOV010000044.1 GCA_913057815.1 uncultured Flavobacteriales bacterium | reverse complement strand
TATAAGAGACAGGCTCTATTGCTTGGAAATCCAAAAAAAGGGAATCAATTTTATGGAACGATTTCTACTATGAATATGATTGTTATTTAGATGCTCATTATAACACAGAACAAACCAAAGCGATTATAGATGAAATATATAGTCAAAACCCTAAATTTCCTGACTGGATGTATTCGCATGTAATTCAGGATAGTGAAAAACTAAAAAATCTCTTAGGAACTAAATACCTAAGAGAAGACAATTTGGATAAGGCTTTAGACGCATTTTCAACTGTAAATGACACTATCTGGAGCCAATACCCTTACCAAAAATACTTAGACGCAAATCCTTTTTTCACCACTCTCTCTGGTGCGCATGAAGCTTCCGCAGCCGATACCGTTAAGTTTACTAAACCTGAATTATTAAAAGAACTAATTTCTTTTAAAAAATGCGGCAGAAATCCTAACAATTCTAATCAAGCAAGAGACCTCTTAAAAGTAGCTAATTGCTATTATAATATGTCTTACCATGGAAACTCATGGATAATGAGCCGGTCTTATTGGTCCAGTAACCATTCTGAACATGGACTTCAGGATGACCCAAATTACTTTGGAGCAGTGAAGGCCAGAGAATATTACTTAAAAGCAAGAGAAGTTGCGATAGACGAAAAGTTACGAGCATTATGCTTATACATGGCAGCCAGATGTGAAGATTTTTATAAAGAATTTGCCACCAATTCAGAAAAACACTCTACAATTACTATTAATAAATATGATGAACAATTTAAAAAAGAATATTCTAATTCTTATCAAGAATTCAGTACTTGCGAATCATTCACAGCCTACTTATCAGAAGTTCTAAATAAATGAAAAAAATTGAAATATTATTTATTCTGGTTATTTCTTGCCTAACATCATTAACTCAGTCACCTTTAGCCACGGCCTCAGAAGGCAACATGAGCGAAGCTTTCCGATTCATAGGCACAGGAAAAGTTTATACACAACTAGTAATTGGTGCTAACCTAGCTCCTATTTATAATGGAGAATACTCACTTCAAATTGAATCATACAGAACAAATAGATTTGGTTATAATATAGCCGCAGGTATTTCTGAAACACCTAAAAAAGGGACGCTTTTAAAAATAGCCAGAGATAGCTATTCGGATTTAGGCAAAGGATATTTTTTCAGAGCTGGTGCAGACTATCAATTCACTAAAAACAACGGTGATAAAAAATACAAAAGGTTGATTTTTGAGCCTTTCATAGGATTAAGAGCCATTTACTCTAAAATATCTGAAAGCAGAATTAAAGAAAGCATAGATCCTATAGCCTCTATCATTTTATTCGAAGATTACCGATCAGGGAATATAAGTGTAGCCATTAGTACTGGAACAGCCATTAATTTCTCCAAAAGCTTATCACTTAAAGCCGGTATTCAATTTGGCAGAGATATTATAGAAAATCGTATCTATTCTTACGGTTATTCTCCAGGCATGGGAGTAGATTGGGGCGGTTTGAAAACTCAAGTATTAGCTGTGTTAAGATACCGAATAGCCTCAGGAGAACGGAAAGTGGATATGACTAGAAGAAACTAATTTCAGATAATTAAATAGGAAGCACAGCCTCATTTTTCAACTCAGTAAGCACAAAAGAACTCGTTACTCGATCAATGTTAGCCAAAGAAGTAAGTTTCTTAGTCACAAACTCCTGATAATCGGCCATATCTCCCACTAGTACTTTTAAGAGATAATCAAAACTTCCTGTCAAATGATAACACTCTATAACTTCGGGAAGCAGGTTTACATCAGTTTCAAACTGCTTTAAAAACTCAGCATTGTGCCCCTTGAGAGTAAGTGTACAAAAAGCCATTAAATTCAATCCTAGCTTTCTCCTGTTTACTAAAGCTGTATATCCTGTTATGACTCCTGACTTTTCTAACCGTTTTATCCTGTCAAAAACTGGAGTGTTAGATAAGTTGAGTGCATCTGCCAGTTCCTTTATCGTTGATTTGGCATTTTTCTGAAGGATTCTAATGATTTCGAGGTCGGTATTGTCCAAATTCTTTTCCATGAGCCAGTGTATTATTCTGTTTGATCAGTATTGCAACGCTAAAATTAGAACAATCATCCATAAAAATGACACTAAAAAGATTATTTATCTTAATTCAAAACAAACCACAGTAAATACAACTACCCAAGAGTACTTTTGCCGTAGAATATCCTAACCAATAAAATTAAGAAAATGAGTAACCCTAAGTTTTCCCCTGAGAGTTTAATGATGTCACATGGCTATAAGCCAGAATTATCAGAAGGCGCTATTAAACCACCTGTATTTCAGACATCTACTTTCGTGTTTAAAACCGCAGAGGAAGGAAAAGCATTTTTCGAAATTGCCTACGGTTTGCGTAGCAAAGAGGCTGAAGAAGAATTAGGATTGATCTATAGCAGAATAAACAATCCCAATCTAGAAATTTTAGAAAATAGACTGTGCTTATGGGATAAAGCTGACGACTGTGCCGTTTTCGAAAGCGGAATGTCTGCTATCAGCACAGTTCTTTTAGAATTCTTAAAGCCTGGAGACCTACTTTTATTTAGTTCTCCAGTGTATGGTGGAACTGATCATTTTATAAATCATTTTCTACCTAAAATAGGAGTTCATGCAGTGGGCTTCACTCCTAACCAATCTAAAGATGAAATAATACAGTTAATAAAAGACACTGGAAAAGCAGATAAACTAGCTATGGTTTACATAGAAACGCCTGCCAACCCTACTAATGAACTTATAGATATAAGTGAATGTAAGGAAATAGCCGATCATTTTTCTACTGAAGAAAAGCCAGTGTATTTAGCTACGGACAACACGTATATGGGACCACTTTGGAGTCACCCCTTGGACTTAGGAGCTGATTTAGTGTTGTATTCTGCCACTAAGTATATCGGAGGACACAGTGATTTAATAGCGGGTGCAGTGCTTGGAAATGCAGACCTTATGCAAAGAGTAAAAGTGCTAAGAACATTCTTAGGAAACATGGCATCTCCAAACACATGTTGGTTATTAACCAGAAGTTTAGAAACTCTAAAAGTTAGAATGGATCAGCAAACTAAAAACGCTGAAGCAGTGGCTAATTTCTTAAATACTCATGAAGAGGTGAATAAGGTGTCATATTTAGGGCTGCTTGAAAAAGGAACAGAGGAATATGACCTATATAAAAAGCAATATTCTGCTCCTGGAGCCATGATCTCTTTTTACATAAAAGGCGGAGAAAAAGAAGCATTTGTATTCCTTAATAATCTGAGTTTATTCAAACTAGCGGTAAGCTTAGGAGGTACAGAAAGTTTAGCTCAGCATCCAGCCACTATGACCCACATTGGTTTAGAGCCAGAACACAAGCAGAATTTGGGCATCACAGAACAATTGGTAAGACTTTCAATTGGTGTAGAAAATTCAGATGATCTTATCACCGACATTTCTAATGCTTTTAATGCGGTATTAGCTGAAAGTAATGCTGTGCTTAATTAAAGACTCTTCTACTTATTGTAATGAGAAATCATCAATTAAGTATTGAGCAATTCCCATAATTAGTAGATTTACGAATTCAAGTTGAATTCACTTCGCACTTATATCATTTTGGCTGTTATCCTTCTAGGATGCAGCACTTCCAGTAGTAGTCAGTCTTCTTTTTTTAAAGACACTCAGCTAGGAATAAACTCTCATTTAGGTTGGAATCTTCCTGAATATCAGTTTATATCCTTTTATACAAATGATTACATCCGTTCTATAGATGTGAACTTCTCTAAGGAGTCTATGGGAAAAAATGAATGGGAAAGACTCTTTAATTACCCTTCCTGTGGAATTTCATTATTTTATTCTTCACTAGGAAATGACGACATTTTTGGAAGAGAATTAGCCCTCACCTATTTCTTTAAAATTGACCTTATCAATAAAAACAAATTCAATTTTTATAATCGTACGGGAATAGGGCTTAGTTATGTCAACCAAAAATTTGACTTGATAGATAACTACCAAAATGTAGCTGTAGGATCTAATCTTAATGTGCACTTCAATATGCGATGGGGTGCCGACTATGAAATCACTGAAAAACTTGAGCTAGATGGAGGACTTTCATTCGATCACTTTTCAAACGGAAACACAGCCGAGCCGAATTTAGGGTTAAACTACCTTACTGGATATGTCGGAGTAAACTACAGGTTAGGAAAACGTTCCATCCGAATCACTACCGCTCTTAGCCCGCATGAACGAAAGAATGTTTATTCTCTTTTTGGAAGCATTGGAGGAAAAGCTACTAGGTCTTTGTCTTCAGGTTACTTCCTTACCTCATCTTTAGCTTTTGAAGCGGAACGTTCGGTCTGGAGAGCTTTACATTTAGGATTAGGAGCTGATATTTTCTACGATTCTTCTCAAGAGACTCAATTACTTGAAAAAGGAAAAGAATATAAATCTATCTATGACTTTCAAACCGGAATTCACATGAGTCAAACTCTTAGGTACAGGAAATTTAGTCTCAGTTTACAAGAAGGTTTTTACATAGGACTAAAAGAAAACATAGAGGAAAAACCCATGTATAATCGTGGAATAATTCGATACCAAATCTCAGATAAAACTTGGGTTAGAGTAGCCATGAAATCACACTTAGTGGTGCTGGATTATCCTGAATTTGGAATAGGTATAAAACTGTAGAAAATGAGAAAATCAGCACTTTTTATCTGTATTTCCCTTTTAGTTTTAAGTTGCACTAAAGACGGCAACAAAACAACAGAATCTCATGATTTAGAATCGTTTAACCACATCAAACTATTTGATTCGTTTACTACCTTTCTTCATGAATCTGAAGAGTTTAGAATAGAAATAACAACAGCTAAATCAAGACAGGAATTTGTTAAGTTTTCTATTAATGACAGCATCTTAGAAATTAGAAACGATAAATCCTCAGGGTGGGCTAATCCACATAAAAATGAAATCGAATTGCACATTTATTCTCATCCGTTGAGTTTAGTGGAAGTTGAAGAATCTGGTTTTGTATCTACTGCTAATCCTATTACATCTGAGGAATTCGGCATTGTTCTTAAGAGCAAAGTAAACGAGGCCAATTTAGAACTGGACTGTGGTACGTTTTACTATTGGAATAATCAACCTGCTGGAGGAAAACTAACCATAACAGGACAAAGTGGAGTTACCAAAATCTGGAATCATGCACTAATGTCTGTAGACGCCAAATCACTAACTACAGATGTGGCTTTAATAGAAAACGGATCCAAAGGAAACATAGACATCTCTCCTACTGAGCGATTAGAATACAGCATTTTAGATGTGGGTGATGTAATTCTACACTCTTCACCTGTCAACATTATAGAAATCGAAGACTCTGGAGATGGAGAACTAATTCAGCTGTAAGATTTAATATAAAGTCTAATGTTCTTAGCTTCACATTTAGTCACTCACGTTTATTCTAGTTTACCAAAAATTTAATTTTCAACTTCGATAATTGTTTCGGGTAATTTGGCTTTGATTTCTTTAATGTATTCATCGGAAAACTCATTACCGCTAATGTTTAATAACCTAAGCTTTTTCAGCTTAAAGAGAGAAGATGGTAAATCAGTTAATTCATTAAAAGAAATATCTAATTCCTCTATATGCTTCAACTTGCTGAATCTTCTAGGTAGACTATTTAGTTGATTATCATTTAAGTATAATTTCTTAAGCCTTCTGCAGCTAGTGAGTTTAGCTGGCAATTCAGTTAGCTCATTTTGGCTTAGATCAAACACCTCCAAGTATTTAGACGAAAAAGATTTTGGTAATTCGGATAGAGAGTTATCTGATAGATTAAGTGTTTTTAAAAATTTCAACTGATTTATTGCCCTATAAGATAATGTATCGAACTTATTCGAACTTAAATCTAAATGTTTGAGAAGATGTAGTTTACCCATTTTTACAGGAAGTTCAGAAATTTGATTATTCGACAAATTCAATTCTCTTAGCGTTATACATTTCAGTAGATTATTATTCAATTTTTGTAAGTTATTATTACTTAAATCTAAAGAGTTGATAACCTTCAACTTTTTGATTTTTCCAGGAACCTTACTAAGGCCTTTTCCTGATAATGAAACTTTGTTAACTATCCATTTATCCTGCTTAGCAGAATCCAAATCCATATATACATGACCATAGTCTCTAACTACACTTATAGCTTTATCTGAGCATGGCTTTTTACCTATTTTCAGCTCACTTCCTACTATTCTTTTCTTCCCTGTTCTCTTTTTAACTACTTCATAATTAAATTCAGTTAGGTCTTCCTCCATAGTATGGATAGAACCGCCTGTTTGTTCTGCTATTTCTATATATTGTGGATTAACTCCCCATATACTTTTATAACCACAAAGCACTACACGCACCGGTTTATCTATATATTCCAGTAACTCAATATCTCTTACACATGCATTGTTATCTGCTATGAGAATTATTTCACCATACTCTGGAAACTCCTCCATTCCTGCTAGTACCGCCTCCAAATCATTTTCAGGCCCATCTCCTCCACCTCCTTTCAACATTACCAATTGATAGAGTTGAATTAATTTGTCAATTTGATTTGCCTGAGCATGATAAATCCCCTCTGTAGCACCTATCATCTTTCTTCCAGTAGAGGTATTATCACCATCATTAAATAGCGTGAAATAACTCAATCCTGAAGTTTCTAAATGATTGACATGCCACTGAAGAGCCTGAGCTCCATAACCGTAAATACTCCCAGTCCAATCCGACACCACCAATGAGTTCTCCCAATCCTGATTTCTTTCTAAAACTTTATATGTAGTACTATCACGTAGACCTCCATAAATCCTAAGAAACGAATTCACCTTTCCTTCTAACACTTTTTTCCTTTTTTCGGAAAATGAATTTTCTCTTCTTTCTCCAGACTCTAAGAGCTTCTCTTCAAAATATTCTTCTAAAATAACCAGCTGAGAATCTGACTCTAAAGAGTCCAAAGATGATTTAAGATCTTTAGGCAAACTCTCAAACATCTCAATAGCATTTTTTAACTCAGAAGCGCTCATGGAATTTCCATGATAAGCTAAATCGGTTGCTGACTTCGCCTTCTTTTCTGTTTCTAATTCCTTTTCATCTATCGACTCATATTCTATAATAATTCCATGAAAAAGGCTATCAACTTGTCCATCAGAAATGCAATTAGTTTGCAAGATTATTTCATAATTAATATCTATAGAGTTTAACTCTGAATCTATTATAAATAGGTTCTTTAACCTATTGAATAACAGGTCATGCTTCATGGAGTACTTTCCTCTTTTAATAGGATATTTAGAGAATGCTACATAGATATTAGAAACAGTTACGCTATCCTTAATTCGAATCCACTCATCAGCATTTAAATACTTTGAACTTCTTAAACCATTTTTCAAAAAAAAGGTTCCCTCTTCTAGAGAATTCAATAATTCAGGAACTTCGTTTTTAGGAAGCGAGTTTTCGATTGGCTCTCCATACTTCTTTGGATTGTCTAATATTTCAGATAAAAACAGCTCTTGACTTAGAACGTTTTCTGAAAAAAAACCAAAAGAGATAGCCAGCAATAATAGTTTCATATTGTAAATGTTTTTGACTTACAGTTATAATATTTAAGAAATTAAAAAGATACACTCTGTCAATGGTAAAAAGCTTCTAAACTAAAAGTAGAGAAACAATTATTTGCACGCGATTCTTCTATTCAAAATCTGATTTGGATTCATTCAAAATGACTTTCTTAAGCTCAAGAGTAAAACCAATATCATTTCGGGCTGCTACCTTATAGGAAGCTTTATACTTAAAAGTACTCTCTACCATATAACCTCCAAGAAGATTCATTTCTACATTCTTAGAACTTGAATCGAATGAGGCTGAGTCTAAAAAGAAAGTTCCATTCCCACACATGCCTATATTAGTTCTTACCTCATGTTTCATAGAAGATCCGTCTATAATAAATACCTCTTCATAATCAGGTCTTTCTATCGTTTTATCAATCCTTTCAAATACTAGAGTAGAATCGAATACCCAACTATCCTTCAGTTTCCATTCACCATTAAAACATGAGTTATCAGCTGAGCTGTCAGTTTGAGCCTGTTTTGTCGAGCTGCAGGAATGAAGCGTTGCAACGCTTATTAGAATTATAAAGAAGTGTTGAAATTTCATGAGTTGTGTGATTATTCTTATCGATACAGGCCAATAAACATACCACATTTTTAATTTCAAGCTCACTTAAGCATAAAAAGACCGCTAGTTGTTATTATTCCCTAGAGAACCTAATCGTTCTCCCATAAGTTGATGCTGGTATGAATCACTGTTCTCCTTCTTTGGAGCCTCCAAAACAAATTGTGCCTTATCTTGAAAAATCGTTATAAAATCAGAGCCTCCAAATAAGAAGTGACCTAACTCATCACCTTTTGAAACCTGGCTACCAACATGTAAATCATCTTTAAAATTAACAGAAGAAACTGGCCACATACCAATAGGTAACAATGCAACTAACCCATATTCTTCAGTCTCCAAAATCACACATCCTCTTGTTTCAATGGCTTGCCAAGCGACTGATGAAGCATCAAATTTATATCTCTTATTCACAGGATCCCAGGTAGTATAGCCTCCTGAGACACTTTCACCTGAAATAATACCCATTTCTTTCACTACACCACCCAACGGGAAATGATAACGATGGTAGTCACCTACATCTAAAAATGAATGTGTAAACGTACCATTGGCAAATGCATCCGCATATTCGCTTTCATTTCCAAGGAGATTTTTAACATCGTATAAAGTTCCTGACTTTACCGCAATCCCATCTTTCTCCACTATCATAGAAGTACTGTCTATGGCCCACACACCTTGAGGCTGAGCATCAGCTGGAGAGATAACTACCTTATTATCACCTGGCACAGCTATTGGCCTTTTATCAAGAGATTTAAGATGCCTTGAAAAGAACTGATTAAAAGTCTTCCAATTGGAATGATCTTCATACCAATCATTTTCAAGTCCAAAAATGCCATCTGCAAGAGCTATTTGGTGATATTCTTTATTCCATGAGTCCTCAGAATCCATAAACTCGCCATAAGTTCTATTGAAGCTCGTTAGCCAAGATTTGTAAGGCTCATGATATTGGAGAGAATTATTAAAGTATCCCTTTCCTTCAAGCGCCTCTATTGGCTGATCATTTATAAAGAAAAAGTAGCATAAACTTTGATCAATCCTATCATAAAGCGTATTTGCATAATCTACTTCTAAAAATTGCCAAGGCATCACATTTTCTGTCCATGAAACAAATTCGTAATACTCCTCTAATGTTTGGGCTGGATTAGTCTTCTTATCAGAATTTATTTCTTTGGCTTGCGCTATTGAAGCCAATAAAAGACTCTTAATCTCTGGATTTTCTTCTACAATTTTTATTAATTCAATTGTCTTGGACCCATAATCTAATTTACTAGAATCACTATGATTACACGAGTAAAATAAGAATATGAAGAGAGAGATCAGTAGATAAATCTGTTTTTTCATTTGAATTATCGTTTAGCTTTTAAATTCTTTTCAATAAGTACTAATGTTTCATCGATGTATGCAGAAACAGCAATCTCATCCATGATAATAAAATCGTTATTGAATTTGAAAGTGTAAATCATATTTTCGAATTCAAGCGGGTCCAAATTCGTATTTGGTGCGAAAGGTGACTTATATGAGCTCGTACGATACTCTTTATCCCAAGCATCCCAATCAGCATAATTATCAATATGGGCTAAATTGAAATAGCGGCCTAAATAAGGAGTTAATCTCAATTCCCAATGGTCCATTCTAGCTTGATAATCTTCTCCTGAATTAATTAGCATACTACTCCAACCAGTTAGTCTATTTTTAAGTTTCGAATCTTGAATTAGCGAGATTCTACCTGTATTAATTATCTCATTTGTAACTCCAATTTGTGCATCGAAACTCCCCCATGACATTGCGATAGCCATAATACTGTCGGTATAATCCAAATTTTCGAACAATTGTCCTTCACCATTAAGTCTGTCTCTTATACACATCTGACGCTGCCGACGAATAGAGAGG
>CAJXOV010000043.1 GCA_913057815.1 uncultured Flavobacteriales bacterium | reverse complement strand
CCTCTCTATTCGTCGGCAGCGTCAGATGTGTATAAGAGACAGCACAGGAGTTTATCGAACTGAATAAATTGCTGAAATTTGAAAGTGTCATCAGCAGTGGAGCAGAAGCAGGAGTGGTCATTTCTGAAGGAATGGTGAAGGTGAATAATGAGGTTGAAACTAGAAAACGGAAAAAACTTCGTTCTGGTGATATAGTAGTGTTCGAAAATGTCCAAATCAATATTCAATAAAGATTAAATAATTCGTATTTTCACTTCTTAATAGTATGCATGCATAACAATTTTATGTTGCATTGTTGAAATAACCTTATTATATGTCTAGTGTTTTGAAGAGCTGCTTGCTTTGCAATAGCTTTGTTTTGCTCCTTTCTTTAGTGTTCAATTGCGAATGCTTTAGCCAAGGGGAACTCAAAGGAGTTGTCAAAGATAATTCCAATGGAGATGTTGTTCCATTTGTAAATGTGCTATTAGATGGAACTCAGACAGGAACCACTACCGATTTTGATGGTGTGTTTTCTCTATCAAACTTGAGCTTTCCGGTAACCATAGAGTATTCTTTCGTAGGATATGAGACTCTACTCAAAACCTATGCAAAAGAGCAGAAAAAAATAGTAGTTAGATTAGTTCCGTCTTCTGTGAATATAGATCAAGCTGATGTCATTGGAGATAGAATTTCCGAAAAACAGAAACAGCGCCCTTTGACTATAGAAACTATGGATGCATTGGCTATTAAAGAAACTCCTGCAGCTAATTTTTATGATGGACTCGGAAATTTAAAAGGAGTAGATCTTACCGCTGCCAGCTTAGGATTTAAAGTGATAAACACTAGGGGTTTTAATAGTACTAGTCCAGTAAGGTCTCTTCAGCTCATCGATGGAGTAGATAATCAAGCACCGGGATTAAACTTTTCTTTAGGAAATTTTCTAGGTTCACCAGAACTAGATGTTCAAAAAGTAGACATCGTTTCTGGAGCTAGCTCAGCGTTTTACGGACCCAATGCCTTTAATGGAGTTATAAATATTGAAAATAAAAATCCATTTTACACAGAAGGATTATCTGCTAATTTTAAAGTGGGTGAAAGAGCTCTTACAGAAATAGCCGTCAGATGGGCAGATGTTTTAGCTAACAAAGATGAAAAGCCATGGATGGCTTATAAGTTTAATGTATTCTTCTTAACGGCAGATGACTGGGAGGCAGAAAACTATGATCCTGTATATGAAAGTGGAACTGCAGCAAACAATCCAGGAAAATTTAATGCAGTCAATGTTTATGGTGATGAACCTTCATCCGATTTCTCGGGAGCTCCAGGTTTTAGTAGTCCTGGTTTAAATACTTTTTACAGAACAGGATATGAGGAGAAAGATTTGGTAGACTATACTACTGAGAATATAAAAGGAAATGTAGCTTTCCATTTTAGAACAAAACCAGATAAAGATTTCGAATCACCTGAAATTATTCTGGCCGCTAATGCGGGAACGGGAACAACCGTTTATCAAGGAGATAATAGATTTAGGTTAGAAGATATATTCTTTTACCAAACAAAAGTTGAGTATAGAAAGAAAGACAAGTTTTTTGTAAGGGCATACATGACCGCTGAAAATGCAGGTAACTCATATGACCCGTATGCCACAGCTATTAAGCTAAGAGATGAGGGAAGATCAAATAACAGCTGGTTTGGAGCATACAGCGATTACTGGAATAATGTAGTTGTAGATCAAATGATAGCCAGTGGATACACCGATCCATCGAATGATTTTACAATTGACCCTATAACATTTATGATTACCTATGATCAGGACTCGGTTAATGCAGCTAGTTCATGGCTATTGAATAATAATCAGATTCTAACCGATTTACATACTCAAACGGAAGAGGCTGTAAATACGGGGTATGGAGTTAATCCAGGTCAATTATTAGTGCCTGGCTCAGAGGAGTTTGATGAAGCTTTTAAAAGACTAACGACTTCTAAAAACAATCCTGAAGAAGAAGGAACTCTGTTCTTCGATGAGTCTAAGCTATTTCATATCCAAGGAGAATACAAATTTCAACCTGATTGGACGGATGGAATAATTCTTGGTGGAAATGGAAGAGTGTATAAGCCATTTTCTGATGGAACTATATTTTCAGATACTTCTGGTGTGTCTATAACCAACTCCGAATTTGGATTCTATACAGGAATTGAAAAGAAACTTAAAGAAAAAAACTTGATTCTCAATGGGACTTTGAGAATGGACAAAAATCAAAATTTTTCTACGATTTTTACTCCTGCTCTTTCGGCTGTTTGGCAATTGAAACCTAAAAGTTTCTTGAGGTTTTCATTTTCGTCTGCACTTCGAAATCCTACTTTATCTGATCAGTATTTATTTTTAGATGTAGGTCCAGCTATTTTAAGTGGAAATCTTAACGGTGTAAAAGATTTAATTACGGTTGACTCATATAACGACTTCAGAAATGCTGCTTTTCCTAATCCTGATGATTTAGAATATTTTGATATTGATCCTGTTAGACCTGAAAGAGTAAAGACTTTTGAAACTGGTTACAGGACTACTATCGGAGAAAGGTTGTATGTAGATGCAGGGTATTATTACAGCATATATGATGATTTTTTAGGGTTTAATATTGGTCTAGTATTAGAGAATACTGTAGGAGGAATCTCTGAAAATATTGAAGTTTATAGGTATTCAGCTAATTCTAAGAATCAAGTGACTACTCAAGGAGCTTCTATAGGAGCTAACTATTATTTGAATAAAACATTTGGACTAAATGGGAATTACTCTTGGAATAAGCTGAATGTAGAATTAGAAGATGATCCAATTATTCCCGCTTTTAATACTCCAGAGCACAAGTTTAATTTAGGGTTTAGTGGAAGAGACATCTCATTTAAAGCAGGTGAGAAAGATGTGAAAACGTTTGGGTTTAACATAAACTATAAATGGATTGAAGGTTTTCTTTTTGAAGGATCACCTCAGTTCACAGGTCAGGTTCCTAGATACGATTTATTGGATGTTCAAATAAATTTTGCATCAGAGAAATTAAACACGGTATATAAATTAGGAGCCACTAATATTTTGAATAATAAACAATTTCAAACATATGGAGGCCCTAGAATAGGCAGACTTGCTTATTTTAGTATCACATATGAGTTAAATAAGAAATAACAATTAACCAATTAAATAAATTAGAATGAGAAAAATTTTACTTTTAAGCGTACTCACCATCCTTACTGTTCAGTTAGGATACTCTCAAGATCAGAGATATCTTGACGAAATATTTGATGATGTAGATGTGACTAGTAATGTCATATACGGAGTAAACGCTACAGTTCTTACTGTGCCTGATTTTGGAAGTGCTTTTGATCTTCCTTTAGTAGCAGATATATATGAGCCAACAGGTGATACTGAAACTAGTAGACCTTTAGTGATTTATTTTCATACTGGAAATTTCCTTCCATTTCCGCAGAATTCAAGTCCAAGTGGTACTAAATCAGATTCTACATGTGTAGCTGTTTGTTCTAGATTGGCTAAAATGGGTTACGTAGTAGCTAGTGTAGATTATAGATTAGGATGGAATCCAATATCGGAAGTTCAGGAAGTAAGAGTAAATACTCTAATAAATGCAGCTTATAGAGGTGTTCAGGATTCTAGAAATGCAATTAGATATTTCAAAAAGACAGTAGCAGAAGATTCAAATCCTTACGGGATAGATGATTCTAAAATTGTTCTTTGGGGTCAAGGAACAGGAGGATATATTTCATTAGCTGCTGCAGCTTTGGATGAGTACTCTGAGGTTGTACTTCCTAAGTTTATTGGATCTAATATGCTTCCAATGGTTCTAGAATCCATAAATGGAAATATTAATGGTACATCATACGGAATCGTTCCTGCAGGTGTTCCAGGTTTTCCGGCTGTAGGAGATACACTTTGTATTCCTAATTATGAAACATATGATTCCGGTTTTCAAATGGCTGTGAATACAGGAGGTGCTATGGGTGATACTTCATGGTTAGATCCAGGAGTAGTTCCTATCGTATCTTTTCACTCTCCTTCAGATTTGTTCGCTCCTTATGGAGAAGCTACACTTAACGTAGCTCTTCCAGGCGGTGGTTCATTACCTGTAGTTGAAGTACAAGGTTCTTCTATAGTTCAACAAGAGCAGACTGATTTAGGAAATCATGACGCGTGGTATGAGTATACTTTTATAGATCCGTATTCAGTAAGAGCTGATGCAGTAAACGGAGGTTTAGAAGGACTTTTTCCAGTAATTCGTCCTGAAGGATCATTAGATTCTTCTCCTTGGGATTATTGGTCTGCAGATAATGTAAATAATGATTCTGGGCTTTTAACTAATCCTGATATGTCAGCTGCTAAAGCTCACATGTATATCGATACTCTTTTAGGATACTATGCTCCTAGAGCTTGTATCACTTTGGATCTTGGTTGTGATTTAGAAGCGGCTGGAATTGTAGTAGGTGTTGAACAAACATTAGTAGAGAAAATCGGTTTAAGTGTAAGTCCTAACCCTGCTGTAAATACAATTACTTTTAAAACAAATGCTCAGAATCCAATCAACAGAATAAATATTTTCAATGTTGAAGGAAGATTAGTAAGAACTGAGTTCTATATCAGAAATTCTGCTTTTGAATTCAGAAGAGAAGATTTAAATTCTGGAGTTTATATCGCTGAAATTGTACTTGAGAATGAAGCTACAGTTTCTCAGAGAATCATCTTTGAATAAAGGTTTTAAATAAGAATGACAATAAAAAAGGTAGGCCAATGGCCTACCTTTTTTGTTTTAGTCTTTTCATAATATGCTTCTAAGAAGAAAAAGCATTAATCATTATTCACCTTAACTCTAATCTCTATCCAATAGGGAGTCTTTTTAGTGTTGGCATACAACTGTATCTTTCTGTATTGCCATCCTAATTTACCAGTAGTATCGAACGTTATCGTTATTTCACTTTTTTCCCCTGGAAGAATCGGTTCCTTAGGGTAAACAGCTTTAGTACAATCGCATTCGACATCATACTTAGATATCACCATAGGAGCTTTCCCTTTATTTATGAAAGTAAAAGTATGCTCGAGTTGAGTACCTTCATTTACTTCTTCAAATTTGTGAATTCTTTCATCAAAAGAAAACTCCGCATACTGTCCTAAAACAATAGCGGAGTTTATTATCATGATAAAAGCCGTAATAGCTTTTAAAGTCATATTTCTTAGTTGTTTACTGGAGCTCCAGAATCTTGAAGAACTGGTGTTCCACTAGAAGCCGCTAAAACAGTTCCTTTAATTCTTATAGTTTTAGTAGGATCATTAACAGCGTTAGATGTGATAGTCACAGACTTGTTAATTGGTCCAGTTCTTTTAGTGTCATACTTTACTTTAACTGATGAAGTTTGACCTGGTGCTATAGGAGCCTTTTCACACTGAGGAACAGTACATCCACATGATCCTTTACATCTTGAAATAATTAATGGTTCTGTACCTACATTAGTTACTGTGAACTCACATGTTCCGTCACCACCATTATCTACTTCACCATAATCATGAACATCTTTATCTAATTCGATAGCTGGTCCAGTAATTAACTCCTGAGCTTGAACTCCAAAGTTGAATGCAAGTATCAATCCTAATCCTAAAATTAACTTTTTCATTTTGTATTATTATTTATTTAAATTCTATTTTACTTCTCAAATATATGTGTAAAGTCGATAAAAGGTTACCATATTAACAAGACATTAACACACGTTTCTCAGGAATTTGCAATTACTGTGCCTTTTATAGTAACCGTTTTCTCTGATTCGTTAGTCGCATTACTGAAAATGGTGACTTTCTTAGAAAAAGTTCCCAATCGGTTTGAGTCATATCTAACCTTGATATTCGAGGTTGATTTAGGGTCAATTGGTGTTTTACTACATTCAGGAGTAGTACATCCGCAGGATCCTTTGCATTTAGAAATAATCAAAGGTTCTGAGCCTATGTTGGTGACTTCGAAATCGCAGAAAATAAATTCGCCTTTTTCAGTTTGGCTAACTTCACCGAAGTCATAAACTTCATCGGTTACTTCTATAGCGGCTTCAGCTATGAATACTGGCGGTTGAGCTTTAATAAGCGTTGCAACGCTAACAAGAATAATTAATAATGTGTACTTCATTTGATTTGTTTTAAAGATTTACTTCAATAGTACACCGATACTTTACCACATGTTCAATTATTAAGAAGATGTTTACTCTTTTAACTATTTATTAAGGAACTTAACTGAAATGTTAATTACCGGACCACTGTAACAGAGCCATAGATCTTATCGGCAGCTACCCTGTTTTCTATATCCTTACTTGAGTACTTAAGGAGATAAGTGTAAACACCTTCAGGTACATAATGATTTCCGTTTTCATCATCACCTACCCAAGGAGCATTAGGGTCAGTAGTCTGGAATATAACTTCACCCCATCGGTTAAATATGAGCAATTCATACTCTACAAAATCACAGTCATGAATTACTGAGAAAACTTCATTTAGGTTATCTGAATTAGCAGTAAAAGCATTTGGTATAAAAATCCTACAACTACAATCGGTTAGAGTAAGATCGTATTCATAGATGTACGCTCCACATGCATTTATTACACTGGCTGTATATATTCCTTGTTCTGAAATGATGATTTCATCCCCTTCTGTTCCGTCACTCCAAGTAACATTACCATTTTCTTCAGGAAGATTAATAGTTCTAGTGCTTCCTAGGCAAAGATCTAATTCAGTCTCAGGTACATATGGTATCTCATGTACTAGAATCTGCAATGAATCAGAAGCAGAACAGTTTTCGGAAGATACTTCTACCCAATAGGAGCCTTCTTCTGAGAATGATTCTGTTTCACTTGTAGCTCCAGTACTCCATAGAATACTAAAGTCAGCTGCCAGCCCATCGAGAGATGCTATGAAGGATTGACCTTCACAAATAGTTATTGATTGAGGAAGTAAGACACTTGGGTTGATATATTCTAAATATGTAAAGACAAGGGAGTCACATCCGTTAGATGTACTTAGTGAATCTATGAATCTATTATTCTGAGCATCAAAATAGATTCCTAAAGCAGGTAATGGAGCTCCTTCACATACGATCATACTTAAATCTGTACTTGTGTTTTGGTTAACAGTAAGTAGCGTGGTAACTGTAGAGTCGCATCCGAAAACAGAGCTGTATATGTCAGTATAAACTCCAGTAGCAGAATATGAAGAAGAACCTTCTATATATGTTTCTCCTGCACAAATATTAATAGAATTGGTAGTGTTTTCTAAAGGATAGACTGTCAAGTTAGTGAGGATAACTGAGTCACACCCTTGAACTGAAAAGTATACATCAGTGTAAAGTCCAGTAGCAGTATATCCTGCTGTTCCTTCATAGTATGTTTCACCTTCACATATAGAAACTGAATTAGTCGTAGTGGAAATTTCCAGCACTGTCAAATTTGTAATTACAGTTGAGTCACATCCAAGCACAGTTTGGTAAATGTCAGTATATGTTCCTGAATCAGAATAAGTAGAAGAACCTTCTGTATGAATGTCTCCATCGCATATTGTAATAGAGTTCACAGTAGTTTCAAGTGAATTAACAGTAAGGTTTGTTATTACCAAACTATCGCATCCAGTGCTAGTAGTGTACATGGCATTGTAAACACCTGTTATGGTGTACATATCTAACCCTTCATTGTAGGTTTCACCTTCGCAGATATTTGCTATTACTGTATTGGTTACAAAATCACTAATTTCTAGAATTGTAATTACCAATGAATCGCATCCATCAGCAGTTTGATATATTTCAGTGTATGTTCCAGCCGTATCGTAGGTAGTAGTTCCTTCAGTAAATGTGCTTCCTACACAAATTTCTACATTGTTTGTTTGTTCAATAGCTGGAAGTACGGTAAGATTGGTTACTACGAGGGAGTCGCATCCGTCAATGTCCTGATAGATATCTTCATAGGTTCCAGTAACAGAATAGACTGAAGTTCCCTCGATATAGCTACTTCCTGCACAAATCTCAACATCAGTGCTCGATATATCCGTATCTAATATAAGTAGTTCTGTAATGACCAATGAGTCACATCCATTGGAGCCTGTATACAAATCCTCATAAGTCCCGGAGATATCATATGTGGAAGTTCCTTCATTATATGTTTCTCCTGCACACAGAATTATGAAATTAGGAGAAATCAATGCCTCATTAATAACTAGGTTAGTAGTAACCACACTATCACAACCTAAAACACTAGTGTATAAATCGGTGTAAACCCCCGTTTCGTTATAAACTGAAGTTCCTTCTGTATAGGATTCACCAGAACATAAAGCTATGTCATTGGAGGTATTAATAATGTCAACAACAGTTAGGTCAGTAACTACTGTAGAGTCACATCCAAGAGTAGTAGAGTATATGTCAGTGAATATTCCAGTTTGATTATAGATTGAAGAACCTTCTGTATAAGATTCTCCATCACAAATAGTAATGATGTTTGTGATGATAGGAGAAGGATTAACCGTTAGAATAGTGGTGACAGTCGAATCAGTTCCTAAAACTGACGTATATAAATCGGTATAAGTTCCGCTTTCAGTGTATTCAGATATTCCTTCTAAATAGATTTCTCCATCACATATGCTAAGCGTATTAGTCACATCATAGGTAGCGTTTACTGTTAGAATGGTAGTAATAGTAGAATCACATACAAAGATGTTTTCATAGACATCTAAATAAGATCCTGCTTCTGTGTATTCGTTATCTCCTTCAAAGTAAACTTCACCATCTGTTATGGTAACGAAATTGGTGAAGTCATGAGTTTCATCTACACCTATTATCGTAGTGACTGTGGAGTCACAACCGTTTATAGTTTCATACAAATCGAAGTAAGTTCCTTCCGTTGAATATAAGTTTCCACCTTCAGTGTAAGTTTCTCCTTCACATAGAGTGATAGTGACCAGGGATTGTGCTATTGGGTGGATGGTTAGGTCTGTGGTAACTATAGAATCGCATCCTTGAGCAGAAATGTAAGAGTCGGTGTAGATTCCAGAAACACCATAAGTTGAAGATCCTTCAATATGAGATTCTCCATCACATAGTTCTATGACATTTGTGATGTTAATCGATTCATCTATGCTTAACACCGTAATAATAGTAGAGTCACAACCATTTACAGAAGTATAAACATCAGTATAAGTTCCAGCCGTTAGATATTCAGATGTTCCTTCGAAATAGGAGTTACCTTCACATATAGAGACCATATTAGTGTTTTCCTGAAGAGGAATTATACTCAGCAATGTAGTCACAGTAGAATCACATCCATCTACTGAAGTATATAGGTCGGTGTATGTTCCTGCAACGGTGTATTCCGAAAGCTGTTCAAAGTAAGATTCCCCATCACAAATAGAAATATCGTTTGAGGAGAATTGGTCTATGCAGCAATTAATCACTGATAGATTTGTAGTAACTATAGAGTCACAGCCCAATGCAGAAACATAAGAATCAGTATAAGTTCCAGCCACAGAATAAACCGAAGATCCTTCTGTGTAGGAATCACCGTCACAAATTTCGGCATCGATAACTGTTGAAATTATAGCATCAATAGTAAGGATGGTAGTCACAATTGAATCACATCCATTTACTGTTTGATAAAGGTCTGTATAAGTACCTGCTGCCGTATATTCAGATGCTTGTTCGAAGTATGAACCTCCTTCACAGATACTCACATTGTTGGTCTGCGTTGCAATAGGCAGTATACTAAGATTAGTAGTGACAATAGAATCGCATCCAAGAACTGAGATATAAGAATCAGTATAAGTTCCAGCGACAGAATAAACCGAAGCTCCTTCTGTATGAGATTCGCCATCACAGATTTCTACATCTACAGTAACAGAGAACTGAGAGTCAACAGTAAGAATAGTAGTGATAATAGAATCACAACCGTTTACAGAAGAGTACATGTCAGTATACGTTCCAGCAGAAGTATAATCTGAAGTACCTTCAGAATAGGTTCCACCTTCACAAATAGTAGGAGAGTTGGTAATGGCAAATACAGGATTTACAGTAAGAACTGTAGTTACAGTAGAATCACATCCATCAATCGAAGTATAAAGGTCTGTATAGGTTCCTGCAGCAGTGTATTCCGAAAGTTGCTCAAAGTACGAATCACCATCACAGATAGAAACATCAGTAGAAGTGAATTGGTCTATGCAGCAGT
>CAJXOV010000042.1 GCA_913057815.1 uncultured Flavobacteriales bacterium | reverse complement strand
AATTTGTTTTCAATATCTTTATCATATATTTGCGCCCCCAATTTGGTGCTATAGCTCAGTTGGTAGAGCAACGGACTGAAAATCCGTGTGTCCCTGGTTCAAATCCTGGTAGCACCACATAAACGCCCCTGTTAAAAGGGGCGTTTTTTTGTTAAATACAATTAAGATAATAAGCGAAATGTTAGATGATCTTCTAATTCGTTAAATTTGACCAATCATGAAATTCAAGGCAAAAGAAATAGCTCAATTAATTCAAGGAACAATCATTGGAAACGATGACATCGAGATCTCAGGATTTAACGGATTAGAGTTAGCTGAGAATGGAGATATTTCCTTTTGTGATAATCCAGACTACCTTGAGACTGCGCTCAATTGCAACGCGAGTCTTTTAATAGTTTCGTGTGATTTGGACCATTCCCAATTTGATTTAGCTAAATGCTCACTTATAAAAGTCGACAACCCAAGGATTGGACTGGCAACACTTCTTTGGCACTATAAAAACATAACTAATCCTTTTCACGGTATCTCTCAAGAGGCCAGCATAGCTAAAAATGCCTCAATAGATAGCTCATGCTATATAGGTGTTAGTACTATTTCCGCTAACTCTTCTATAGGTGAGGAGTCAAAAATACATAATGGGGTTACTATTGGTAGAAACGTAAAGATTGGTAAAAGAAGTAATATACATTCAGGAGTTCGGATTTTAGATGAATGTATTATTGGAGATGATGTCACTATCCAGGCGAATGCTATTATTGGTAGCGATGGTTTTGGGTTTGTTCCGAATGCGGAGAACAGATATATGAAAATACCACACATTGGAAATGTCATTATTGAAGATCATGTAGAAATTGGAGCTGGAACATGCATAGATAGAGGAACAATGGGCTCTACCTTTATAAGAAAAGGAGTGAAACTCGACAATCTAATCCAGATAGCTCACAATGTTGATATTGGACAAAATACTGTGATAGCTGCTCAAACAGGTATAGCAGGATCAACTGTAATAGGGAAAGACTGTATGATAGGTGGTCAAGTTGGAATAGTTGGACATTTGACTATAGCCAATGGAGTTAAGATAGCGGCTCAAAGTGGAATAGGAAACTCTATTAAAGAAGAGAACTCAATCTACCAAGGCTCTCCTGCTTTCAAAATTAGAGACTATAAAATGTCTTATGTCGGATTCAAAAAGCTTCCTCAACTAATGAAAGAGATAAGCGCACTATCTAAAGAATTAAAAAAATTAACTAGTAAATCAGAAAATTGATTAAACAACGAACTTTATCCTCTTCAGTAAAGCTTTCTGGAATAGGACTGCATACTGGTACAATATGCGAAATTGAGATCTTTCCTGCTAAGGAAAATCACTGGTACAAATTCCAAAGAACTGATTTAGAAGGTCAGCCTATCATAGATGCATTGGCGATGAATGTGAGCACCACTAAGCGAGGAACAACCTTAGTGAAGAATGGTGCTGAAGTAAACACAGTTGAGCATCTTTTAGCTGCGCTATATTCGCATGAAATTGACAATGCTCTTATTAAAATTAATGGGCCTGAAGTTCCAATCTTAGATGGAAGTGCCAAATACTTTTTAGATGCTTTAGATAAGGTAGGGATTACCGAACAAGAAGCGGATAGAAATTATATAAGTATAGATGAAACTATACCTTTTGAAATAACTGAAATAGAGGCTGAATTTTTAGCAGTTCCTACACTAGGTGGAGAATACAGAATCACTGTTATGGTTGATTACAAATCACCTGTTCTAGGTACACAACACGCTAGCATGTATAAGCTAGAAGACTTTAGAGAAGAAATAAGTCCATGCCGGACTTTTGTATTCCTAAAAGAAGTAGCAGCTTTAGCTCAAGCTGGTTTAATCAAAGGAGGGGATTTAGACAATGCTTTAGTCTTAGTAGAAAGAGAATATAGTCAAAGTGAAATCAAAGAAATTTTAAGATTAGTTGGAAAGCCAGATTTAGACGTTAAAGTTGAGGTTGGCTATTTGAACTCTTCTAAACCAATATTTCAAAATGAACCAGCTAGACACAAATTGCTTGACATTGTTGGTGACTTAGCCTTGACTGGAAAATTTATTAAAGGGCATATTTTAGCAGCTAGACCCGGCCATCATTCAAATGTCGAGTTTGCTAAAAAGTTAATTGAATATGATAAGTCCAAAAAGGGAAGATTGGACATTGATTTAACTAAGGAACCACTTTATGATATCAACCAGATTTCTAAAATGCTTCCTCACCGATACCCATTTCTTTTAGTAGATAAAATCATGGAAATGGATAGTGAAAGCATCATAGGTGTAAAGAACATCACCATGAATGAACCTTTCTTTACAGGTCATTTCCCGGATAACCCAGTAATGCCAGGTGTACTTCAATTAGAAGCTATGGCTCAAGTGGGTGGGATTTTTGCGCTAAGTTCAGTAGATGAACCTGAAAAGTATAGTACTTACTTCATGAAAATTGATAAAGTAAAATTCAAACAAAAAGTTTTACCTGGCGATACAGTTGTTTTTAAATTAAAACTAGATTCTCCTATTCGAAGAGGATTGGTAAACATGAGTGGAGTAGCTTATGTTAATGGAAAACCTGTAAGTGAAGCCTCTATGTTAGCACAGATAGTAAAAGACAAATAATTTTAGAGAATGAATAGTATCCACTCAAGCGCTGATATTGGTCAAGGAACTACAATAGGCACCTTTTCTGTAGTAGAAGAAGATGTAAAAATCGGTAAAAATTGCTGGATAGGACCTAATGTGACTATAATGAGCGGAGTTCAAATTGGTGATAACTGTAGGGTTTTCCCTGGTGCGGTTATCGGAGCTATACCTCAAGATTTAAAGTATGCAGGCGAAAAAACCACGGTAGAAATTGGTGATAATACTACTATTCGAGAATGTGTTACTATAAACAAAGGAACTACAGATCGAAACAAAACCAAAGTTGGAGACAATTGTCTTTTAATGGCTTATGTACATGTAGCTCACGACACTTTCATTGGAAATAATTGTATAATTGCCAATAGTGCTAACATCGCAGGACATGTAAATATACAAGACTGGGTTATCATAGAAGGAGTAGTAGCGATTCAACAATTCGTTACTGTAGGAGAGCACTCCTTTATAGGAGGTGGAAGCTTAGTGCGAAAAAATGTTCCTCCTTTTATTAAAGCTGCTCGTGAACCTTTATCATATGCAGGTGTGAATTCCATAGGATTAAGAAGAAGAGGATTCGAAAATGAAGTTATCACTAGTATTGAAGATATATACAGGGCTCTATACGTGCACAACAACAACATTACTCAAGCGGTAAAGGCTGCTGAAATGGAGCTTCCAAGTAGTGAGACTAAGGATCTAATTTTAAACTTTATCAGATCAAGCGATAAGGGTATCATTAGAGGTCCTTTTTAATAATCACCATTCTGGAAGTTTGCTTAAAAAATATTAGTCACCTATTTAAAAATAGAGAGGTCTTTTCTCCTATTTCAAAAGAACTTAGTCAAGGTTCTAAAACTGTTATCTTAGGTAATAATGGATCGGGTAAATCAACCTTACTTAAAATAATAGCCTCCTTCGTCACTCCTTCATTAGGACAAATTTCCTATACCTCAAATAAAGCTGAAGTTCCATTGGAGCACATTCCTATGCGTGTCTCTATCTGCAGCCCCTCCATAGAATTAGAAGGGAATTTTTCCCTTATTGAAATGTTTCGATTTCATTATTCACTCAGAGAGATTAAAAACAACATATCGGAAGACGAGTTTTTCGAGTTTTGCCTTCTCAAAGATTCTCGAAACAAAAAAGTAAATGAGCTTTCCAGCGGAATGACCCAACGCCTAAAACTTGCTTTTGCCTTTATTACTAAGTCAGATCTAATTCTATTAGATGAGCCATGTATGAATCTAGATCAACTTGGTATAGATATGTATTCTAGTTTCATTACAAATTTTGGAAGTGATACAACCCAAGTGGTAGCTAGTAATTCCGTAGCTGTAGAGTACGCTCATTGCACCGCAGAAATTATACTGTAGCAGTTTTTTCTAAATTTCTTACAATCATTTACAATTTCATCTTACAGAATAAAAATTATTTAGCACGTAGAAATTAGAAATCGAGAACAAATGCGAATTCTAATAATTCTATCGTTTACCCTATTATCTTCTGGTATATATGGTATTACTTCCTTTAATGGCTGCGTCACTTCTAACACATCGAATTCCTCTACTTTATCTATAAATCCAGGTCAAGCTTTAGGACAATCTTTTGTAACGTGTTCTGCTGGCTATTTAAATCACTTCAGCTTTTTTACTTCAGAATTAAACCCTGGCACAGAAGGAGTCTACATTAACGTATATGAAATAATAAACAATCAGTTCTCGCTTATTCATCAAAACAATGAAGGACTTCCTGACAAATTAGAAGCTGGAAAAATCACTTTTACTATTAAAGACCGAGTTCCAGTCTATGCTGGAAGAGAATATGCTGTTGAGTTTTTAAACCTATCAGAAAAGGAATTTGGGATTGCGTATACGCTAGACGACTCTTATATTTTAGGCAGTTTGATTGTAAATGGGAAATTTACTTTTAGTGATTTAACGTTCTCAGTAGGAATTAAAGATGAGTTTATGCCTGAAAAATTAGACTCTGAAAAAATCACATCAAATAAACTCAAATCGATAAGTGAAAATGAATTATTTCAATCATGGTCAAATAAAAATTTAGCAATTAGCTATGGAGAAATTGGTCAAGCCTTCCAATGCAATGAAAACAAGATTATTTCGAGTATGGCAGTCAAATTGAAAAACAATGATTCAGACGTAAAAGGAGTTCTTGAATTTTACGAAGGAGGATTAGAGCTAAAGAACAAGGTTCATAGCCAAGAAATTTTAATAGGAACTATGAGAGGTGAAAGATGGCAAAAGATATCCATGACTCAAGAGCTTTATTTAGACTCAGAAAAAGAATACTACATGAGCATCAAGTTATTCGAGCCATCATCGAAGGTTAACTTCTACTACAGCACTGCTGACCCTTATAAAAATGGAGACATTATTATTGGTGATCTTAGTATAAAGGATTGTGATTTGAGCTTCTTCCTTCAGGAAAATGGTGAAGATTTCATGAAAGAAATTCAATGGTTAGAGGAAAATGACTTTACAGAATTAGATCTTTCACCATTGGCGGTGCAAAACGCAAAAGAACAGAAATTTGAAATACAATGTTACCCTAACCCTTTTGATTCACAATTTATGCTTTCAACAAAAAACATGGATCCTGCTGAACCAATATTAGTAGCTATCACTAATCTAAGTGGTACTGTTTTATGGATGAATACATTCAAAATAGATTCACCAGAAAGTGTGATTAATATTATTCCAGGTATAAACTTAGTGAGTGGCAAGTATAATCTTAGAGTATCTCAAAAAGAGCAGATTCAGTATACAGCCATTATTAGCAAGTAATTATGGCTTCAGGCTTAACCATCCTAGTATCGTCTCTCCTTGAATCGTGATCGATTGATTAACTTTTATGACATTAAACTTTTTTCGGGTACATTTATTTACGTTCTGCTGAATGATTTCAATCACATCTGACTCAACCAACGTTACTATGCCCACATGACCATATCCTCCGGTCAAGATTAGAATGTCACCTACATTTGGCATACTTTCACCGCCATTTATAAACTGAAATAAATTTCTTTCTTGGTTTAATCCTCCTTCTTCAAGAGTATGATTAAAATAGTCTTTTGCATTGCCTCGAGAGGATGGCATCTCATGATTAAAATGCTGGTAATAATATCTCCGAACAAATTCAACACATTGCCATTTCACACCCAGATAATATCCTTTATCTGAAATATTCTCACCATGAACACTAGGAGAAGGCCCATTGTAGTATACTGGTATATCATTTAATTGATCTACTTCCTGTCCTATACTATACATTTGAAATGGAACATCATAATGGTAGGAAAGAATCGTCAACCCTATTAATACGAATAAAATGGCTAGTACAATAATACTTCTCAACCTTGATAAGATTCTTTTAACAAGTCGTTCACAGTTTTAACCGGATTAAAAGTATCAGCTGGTACTTCTATAAAAAGTGTATTCCAGTCAGCCATAGCTCCATTCCATAATCCTGGAAGCTCCAGAACTGTTATTTCTTCTCCTAGGAAATTTTTCTTTGAAGTAAAACACGAATCATTATCTACAAATTTGAGTAAATCAAATTTCTCTCCTTTATAATTTCTAATACCACAAACTAAGTCTACAGGATTAAAGTGTGTAGCTCTAGCAAGTGCATTTTGATGATCTTGATTCAATTCGTCCAACTCTACAGATTCAACTATTTGCAACGCTTTTCCTGTTTCTTTATGATTAACGTAGAATGGACCTCCACCGGGCTGCCCCTCATTCTTCACCATTCCACAGACCCTAACTGGCCTGAAAAGAACTTTTTTTAAATTTTCATCACTTACATCTGAATATCCAAACATTCGTTTTAAAAATAAAATAGCTTCCGAAGAGAATTCACCATTATCTACTTCACTTTGAAACCGAAATAAACTCTTCTGTAATTCTATTAATGCACCTCCTAGTGTTTTCTTCCATTCGGACTGAGATTTTAGGCTGGACTCCTTTACTACATTGTCAATATTCTTAATGAATACTATGTCGGATTGGATTTGATTCAAGTTATGTATTAACGCCCCGTGCCCACCAGGCCGAAGCAATTCATTCTGACTGTCATCCTTTACCAGTTCACAATTTTGATTTAATGCTACAGTATCTGTTTCTGGCATTTGGATGGAATAATCTATTTCAAACGAGACTTTGTCGATAGAAATAACATAAGCGTTCAAAAGATCCCGCACTGTATTTACATGATTAGGAGATACCGTAAAATGAATTCTAGCTTTTTCCTTTTTATGGGCATAATGCACACTTTCGTTTACATGAATTTCAAAAGGAGTGTAGACCTTATCTGTCTTATAAAACGGAATTAACCCTTTTGGCAAATTTGAATAAGAGAGTCCCTCTTCACCTAATATAATTTCCGTTAATTCTTTGAGTTTTTCGTCTTTGATCATTTCTGCAGGGGTTAAACCATAAGTAGTCAAACACTTTCCTTTCAGTAAATCATGAAAAGGAAATCGGGAAATGTTTTCAATAAATTTAGAAACCAGAGCATCCTTTTTATTTTCAAGGTCATATACATGCTTGAACATTCTACTAGCAGCTCCTGAAGCTGGAACAAACTTTACCACCTGACCCTCAAAAGACTCATAAATTTTCATCAATTCCATCTTTCGATCAGCAGAAAGTTGAGAAATACCCTGAGTTACACCAGCGGCATCAATGATATCAGCATATCTTTTGTTATTCTTCAATATCTTGAGTTGCTTGTCTACCGGGAAAAACAAATTTTCAATTTTCATGTACTAAATCATTTATTTCTAAAAGTTAAGATATAAAAAAACCCACTAGACATGGTCTAATGGGCTTGGTTAATTTGAATTATTTAGGTTTATGATTATTCTTTTAAAGCTTGTTCTAATTGAACAGTTACATCAGAGCATTCTGCCCTCGCCTGAGCTACTAGTGATGCCAATTCTTTTTCGTCCAGACCTTCTTTTGAGTTTTTCTCTATTTTCAAGACTAATGTTTCCATATCCTTAAGACCCAACATAGCTATGCTGGACTTAGCCTTGTGAGCTAAAGGATGAAGAGCATTATATTCTGCTCTTATGATACAATCCTGCATATCATCAAAATAGGTTGGGACTTGTTTAATAAACATAGAAATGATCTGGTTAATCATCTGCTTGTTACCTTGAAAAACTTGATTAAGATAGGACAAGTCAAAAGAAAAATGAGAGTTTTTACCTTCTGTCATCTTTGAGTAATTTGGTTAATGTTACCTACCGATACGACTATTAAATAATTTTAGTTACGAATATTTACAGATAATTCGAGCATGCAATCATGCTATGAGCTCTCTTCGTATTTTAGCACCTGAATTTAGCAAATGAAAAACATTCTAGTTACAGGTGGTGCAGGATTTATTGGTTCTCATACTATAGTAGAACTTCTTAACAAAGGATATAACCCCATTATTCTAGATAATTTTTCTAACTCTGAAAAATTCATCATCGATAGACTAAAAAGCCTAACAGGTAAAAAAGAGATAAAACTCTACGAAGCTGATTGTACTGTAAAGTCAAATGTTCTAAAAGTTTTTGAAAACGAAAAAATAGATGGAGTGATCCATTTTGCCGCTTTTAAGGCAGTTGGCGAATCATTTTCTAAGCCACTAGAATATCACAAAAACAATGTAAATTCATTAACTGTTCTGCTGGAATGTATGAAAGAGCACAACGTGGATAATCTAGTGTTTTCTTCTAGCTGCACTGTTTATGGGGACACAGAGCACTCACCTGTTTCGGAGGAATCTGTTAAAAACAAGCCTACATCGCCATATGGAAGAACTAAGGCTTATTGCGAAGCAATTCTTAATGATTACTCAACTGATGAGAAGTCGAAACTCAATGCAGTTATGCTAAGATATTTCAATCCCATAGGAGCACATCCTTCTGGAGAAATTGGTGAATTACCATTAGGACCACCTAACAATTTAGTTCCATACATTACTCAAACTGCAGCTGGCCTAAGGGAAGAGCTCACCATTTTTGGAGGAGACTATAAAACAGATGACGGTACTTGCTTGAGAGACTATATACATGTGGTAGATGTAGCAGTAGCGCATGTAGCTTCGCTGGATTGGTTGGCTGAAAGATCAAACGAACTAGAGTCTTTTAATTTAGGTTCTGGCAAAGGGGACTCAGTATTACATGTGGTAAAAACCTTTGAAAAGGTCAGCAACACGAAGGTCAATTACAAAATTGGCGAAAGACGAATAGGTGATGTAACTACGGTTTATGCAGATTGTGCTAAGGCAAATAAAGTTTTGAATTGGAAAACAAAATTCTCTTTAGAAGATGCTCTTCAGCATGCGTGGCAATGGCAGCTGAACCTTAAAAAGCAATAGCTGCTTCGTTTATAGAAAAATTTCGTAGTACACCATAGAGTAGTTAATGATGAATCCGACTACCCCTCCGACTATAACTTCACTCAAACTGTGGTGTCCAGTATAAATTCTAGAAGTTCCAACAACTCCCAACACCAGACTGAGTATCGAAATCCAGAAGTACTCCCCATAATTAGCGTTGAACTGGTACATATGGGAGAATGCTACTACCGCTCCTAAGACTCCACTGGCCGCTAGAGTATGAATGCTAATTTTAAAACGAAAAGAGATAACCAAGGCAATTGATAGGGAAATTATTATTCCACAAAGCATACTATATAAATCATCTGGGATATAACTTGAACCCAACTTATATCGAAGAAGCAAATAAGTAACTCCGTAATAGAATAACATGAGTAAAAAAGGAATAAATCTTTCCTTTTTATCTGAAACTTGGATGTCACTTATAATTTTTCTTGAAATCATAGTGCCTAAGCTAATGGCTGGAGCTACTACATTAACAGCAAGAACAATGAGTAAAAAACTTTTAATCTTAGCATCGATAGCAAAATTAATATAGCCCACAAAATACAAGGCAATAAGAGCGCCATAGAAAGGCATAAATAGAGGATGAAAGATTACAGCTATAAACCGAAGAAAATCCTTCATTTATAATTCTTTTCTCAAGCGAGCTACAGAAATATTAAGCTGCTCTCTATATTTAGCTACCGTTCGTCTAGCTATGTTGTACCCTTTATCTTTTAATACTTGACAAAGCTTTTCATCCGTAAGAGGCTTCTTCTTATCCTCTTCGTTAACTGCGTCTTGAAGTATTTTCTTCACCTCTCTAGTAGAAACTTCTTCTCCCGAATCTGTACTTAAAGATTCAGAGAAAAATGACTTTAGCAAAAAAGTTCCATAAGGAGTTTGAACATATTTACTATTAGCCACACGGCTAACTGTACTTATATCCATTAGAACGATTTCAGCTATATCCTTCAAGATCATTGGCCTTAGCTTTGTCTCGTCTCCAGAAAGAAAATACTCTTTTTGGAATTGAGCTATAGCATTCATAGTAAAAAGTAAAGTTTGTTGCCTTTGCTTAATAGCATCAATGAACCATTTAGCTGAGTCTATCTTTTGTTTTACAAAATGAATGGCTTCTTTTTGCTTTTTATCTGGCTTACCTGATTCAGCATATCCTTTCAACATTTCAGTATAAGAT
>CAJXOV010000041.1 GCA_913057815.1 uncultured Flavobacteriales bacterium | reverse complement strand
CTACACCTCTCTATTCGTCGGCAGCGTCAGATGTGTATAAGAGACAGACCCTGTGGTATAGCTAATAGCTAACTCATGATCTCCAATCGGTAAGTCAGAAAATATAAATCTTCCGTTATCATCAGAAATTACTTGAATTTCTAGCTCCGGAATAGAGACTGTTTGATAAGGAAGGGGTGTATCTGGAGCATTAAAGACTCCATTAAAATCTGAATCAATAAAAACTACTCCTTCTAGGGCTAATGAGCATTCGCAGAATGTGTTCCACTCACCGTTATAACCATCAATATCACAGCTTTCTCCTAAAAACTCACAAGTATTATCATCAATTTCAGCATCTGAATTGTAGTTACAAGCCTCCGAATTCGTACATCCCCACAGCATTCCTGAGCATGAACAGTCCATTTGATAAATATCTAAGCCTGTGCTTGAATCTAAATCATCACATGAATTTCCTGGGCCAGCGCACGAACCATCATCTAAAAGTGCATTCTCATCATAATTACAAGCCAACTCATCCATGCATCCTTGTGGAGTTCCTTCACAAGAACAATCATCCGAAATTTGATCTTGACCAGTGGAGCTGTCTAAATCATTACACGAATCTCCAATAAATAAACAACTCAAATCAGAAGTAGACCCAGGCTCATAGTTACACGCCAGTTCTGAATTACAATTTGTTTGAGAAGCATAGGTCAAGCCTTGAACAGAAGATTCATCACACCATGCATAACGTTCAATATCATCCTCTAAAGCAGTAACCTGTGCTTCAACACTCAGCGCATATGAAAATATTCCATCAGTAGTGAATTGTCCCAACAAAACAGAATTATTCACTCCCACACCAAATGAGTTTGCTCCATTCGGCAGTGCAAACCAAGCACTTCCATTGTACGTGTCTAATTCTACATTTCCTCCCGACACTCCTTCGGCTCCTCCTTGTTGCCCAAATCCTTCTAAAAACGAACCTAATGATATGGTAGAGTTAGAGTTGCCTTCAGGAATTAACCCTAATTCGTTTTCAGAATAAGGAATTCCAATTGAACTGTCAGATGCGTTTCCTATGGTCACAAAGCTGTCATATCTACCACCCTCAAATAAACTCCAAACACTTTCTATATTATTTTGTCCTAAATCACCTGAAACTGGAGAATTATACCACCCACTTGATGTAGTTCTAATATACCCAGGGCAACCATCTTCACTCTCTGACCCTAAAACAATTAAGACTTGATCTTCAGTGTTAACGGTATGTGCGAAAATTCGATATGTTGTATATCCGGTGAAGTCAAAACTACCGACTGGACCATCATGCAGAAATTGATCTACTGAAACATACGAAAGCTGGGCTTGAATTGATGGAAGAATTGAAACAAAAAGTATCAATACTAAGTAAATTTTTTTCATAAGAGCTAAGGTTAAATGTTACCGCACTAAAGTAATGATTTATTTCAATTTAAAGCACAACAATCCTGTAAATGATTGCTTTACCTTTTGATAGAATGTGTATAGAATAATTCCCAGCTGTCAATTCTCTTCTTTTAATTTCTAGCTTTTCAGAGGAGATGTTTTCCCAAACTCTAATCTCTTTCCCTGACGAATTAATTAACCGAACAGTTCTAATATTTAAGTCTTCAAACTCTAAATAAGCCACATCAGTCATAGGGTTCGGGTAAAGAAGAATAGTCTCTTTTTCAAATTCTGAAATTCCTACAATCATCACTCCTTCTGACACCGCGGTGCAATTGTTATCATTGGATACCATTACTGAGTATATCCCATCTTCCGATATTGTATAATCTTCTTCAGTAGCTCCTTCTATCTCTTCTCCGTTTAACAACCATTGGTAGCTCTCGCTCACTGTAGCGGATAGTACATCCCCTTCTTGTGTGAATTCTACTGCTGGAGCCTCATAAACTGTTATCAATTGCATTGAACTAGCATTGCAAAGCGGATTTTCTGCCACCAACTGAATAATGTATTCTCCAGACTCTTCAAAAGTTTTACTGAAGCTAGAAGCCATGCTTTCAGAAACAGAATCTACATTCCACTGGGTTACCTCTACTTCATTATAAAGACTAGTAAAATCTACTGTTTCTCCTTGACATATTTCAGTGGCGGAAACTTCAAAAGCTGCTTCTCCACCACACTCGTGAATGGTATGCCATGTAGTATTGGTGACAACAGGGGGATTGTTATCAAAATAGATATATGCTGTTTGATTTAATTCTTCTCCTACAGCTATGTCAGCTAAAAAGTCAATTTTAAAACTTACTAATCCGTGACTCTCAGCCTCATTAGTCGTACTGTCTGGCAACTGTATGTTTTCAAACAAAAATTCTACTCTACCACTAGGTTCTATAGTGGTTAAGACACTATGACTATTGGCTACTAGTTGGAAGGTACTAAAGTCCATTCCTGGATCCAAGGTATCCACTACCATTACTGTTCCAGCAGGCGCATTTCCTGTGTTCTGAAACCTAATTAAATACTCCATACTTGTGTCTGACATCACCCAATGCTCATCCGTATAACCTTCAGGAATTCCCGTAATATCATTAGGGTCATAAGCGCAGGTTATTTCTTGAACTATCGTTTCTGTGGTAATAGGAATTAATTCTCCTTCATACCAAGCGCTTATGGTAACGGAGCTGGTCATCCATTCTCCTATATGCGTTTCATCTGGTGTATCCACCACTAAATCATCAAAGTTCATACTCCATGATGCTAGGTCCTCAAATTCCCATGTAATCACTTGGCCATTTACATCACTCGCATCAGGGTAAGAATAATTGTAAGAAAGCAATGGGTCTAAGGTAACCTCCACCGTTCCAGAAATAGCGAATGAACTCATGTTTCTGTAACAGATATTGTAATCTAGAATATCATTGCACGGCACACCTATTCCTGATTGATAGAAATCTACACATGCTACCGGTGGTGGAGTTTCTGATTGAGACACACCAAAACGAATCAATTCATTAGAAGCTTGATAACTTAAAAACACTTGGCTAACTTCGGTAGTATAAGTTGTCCAAGATGTTGAGTAGTTGGCTGTAATGGTATAAGTTCCTTCATCTATTCCATGTATTATAAACTGACCTTGGTCATCCGATATGAATTGAATTCCCAGCTCTTCTACTATCACAGTTTGAAATGGTAATGGTGTCTCTCCTTCATCTAATAATCCATTAAAATTAGCATCAATAAACGTGACTCCATAAGCTACAGGAGCGCACTCGCACGAAGGCAACAACCAACCATTGAGGAAAGTGTTAAAAAAGCATGGACTAGTTATAAATTCACAGGAACCATCTTCTGCTAAAGCTTCAGGGTTAAAATTACATGCATTTGGATTGGTGCACCCTAGTAATTCTCCTTCACAAGCACAGTCGGCTAGGTAAACATCGTTTACGGTGTTCGAGTTTTCATCAGTACATGTATCTCCTATATAAGAACAATTGAGCTCTTCAGGTAGGGCTTCAGCGCTATAATTACATGCTGTTGGATCAGAACAACTTATGCAGTCCGAGCACTCTCCCCAACATTGGACACCAAGATCTATGTTAGAATTAACGGTAATAATTCGATTGGTAAACTCTCCTGAAGTAAGTGTACATTCTGCCCCTTCAGCAAGTTCTTCTTGAATATCCCAAGAATCTGCTGAAAACTTGTACTCATAGGTTCCATTTTGGAGCGGCATGGTCAAACTGTAAATCCCTTGACCAAGATTTTCCAGAGGAGTACAGTTTCCACACCAACCATTAAAAGTGCCATTAATTTCGGGTGCGGTATAAGACAACTCCACATTTTCCATGTTTACCGAAAAGGTTACTGAATAATTACATTCATTGTTATCAATAACCGCCAAAGGATTATAATTCAACGCTTCTGCATCAGTACACCCTGAAACCTGTCCGATGCACTCACAGCTTTCATTCAAAAAATCGTTAGTAGTTTCTGAATTTGAATCAGAGCAGGTATCTCCAATATAATCACAGGCAGCTAATGCTGTAATACTAGCAAAAGGATCAAAATTACACGCCTCAATATCTGTGCATCCTTCTAAGACATAAGAATAATTTTGTACATATTCATAAGAATTTCCACACCCATCTCCTAACCAAATAGTTAATTCTGCCTCTTCTTCGGATAGCAAAACAAAAGAGATGACCATACCAGGATCATTGCACTGATCTTCAAGCACAAAATAATCTTGCCAATATATCAAATTATAAGTCCCATTGTAGCTAATTGTAATGACCTCATCAGGGTTGGGTTCATTAGAAATTATTGGTGGCTCTATATCAAAAATAGTAATCGATTGGCTACAAGAAGCCTCGCCACCACATTCATCAGTAGCCGACCATGTTCTGGTAAGAACTGTTTCACAATCATCGCCTGTTTCAAATTCGGAATAAGTTATCTGAATGTCACCATCACAGCCAGAAGTGGCCATAGCCTGGTCTAAAAACAACTCATCATCACATTCAAAATAATCACTATTTGGACATGTGATTTCTAATTCTTGGGCATTGACAAAACTTGCAGAAAGGCTTATGCATAATAACACTAGGAAGTGTAGAGTCTTCATTAGAATATAGTTAAAGGTTTAGACTCCTAAAATTAACCTTTTAGCCAGTATTAGACGCATCAAATACCAAAGAATAATATCTCCTCAGGCACCCCCCCCCCTTTTTCAGCTAGGAATCATCCCCCTAATTCAAGACTAATTTTAAGTTAAACTCTTGCTTCATTCCTGATACCTGGATAATGTAATTTCCATTTGCTAGTCCTTCTCTTTTAACCTCTAATCTTTGAGTTGAATTGTTTTCCCAAATTCTAACTACTTTCCCCATTGAGTCTACGAGACGAATCGTTCTTGT
The DNA here is from genome assembly GCA_913057815.1 of uncultured Flavobacteriales bacterium. Taxonomy (GTDB): domain Bacteria; phylum Bacteroidota; class Bacteroidia; order Flavobacteriales_D; family Sanyastnellaceae; genus ASP10-05a. The sequence goes on along the minus strand of CAJXOV010000041.1, from coordinate 5,420 downwards.
ACTAGAATCCTCAAACTCTAAATAAGCTCTATCCGTCATAGGATTAGGATAAAGTAGAATTGTCTCCGATTCTAATTCTGAAATTCCTACTATCATTATTCCCTCAGACTCCGCGGTGCAAACTCCTCCGTTGGTTACTTCTACTGAGTAAGTTCCATCTTCAGTTATGGAGTGTTCTTATCTGTAGGACTTAATCAACTAAATTTGAATTAGTTATTTAACAAAGCACATTAAAAATGAAGGCTGTCGGTCCTAAAATTCATATTCCACTTAAGTATTCTGAGTTATTCGAGGAAGAAACAAGCGTAGAAAAACTCTTTGAAGGAATGGATAGTAAATTTCTAATGGATTGTGCTAGTTTTTTTCTTTCTCCAAAGGCTAGTAGAAAATTTAGAATGCCTAAAGAGTATTTCAAGAGACTATTTTCCACAGAAAATCAGCCTTTTGTTTCTGAATACTCTAAAAAACTAATGAAAATTGTAAGGGGGCGAAACTCCAAACCCGTTCAAATCCTAAATGACCATTCCAGTTTAATGTTCTGTGAAGAAGCTCTAAAAGTGAAGAAACAGAATTGCGATATTACCATAGTTGAAATGGAACAGCGGATATTCAAAGCTTACATTCTGATCAATGAGATATTAATTGACAAGCAAGACAATATTACCAATCAACTAAAATCGAGCTATTGTGGTTCTGATAAAATGGCTTGGATGGCTTTATTGTCTTGGCTACATAACCAAGAGATAATAAACTTTGACATTTACAACGTTGTAATCGCTCAGATAAAAAAGTCGATTCTACTCTTTGAGTTTTTAAATTCAAAGCCTGAGATGGCTATGCATCTGGAAAAATTCCTTGAAGATCATTCTTCTAATACTTCGAATGAATACCTTAAAGGAATGTTGCCTTTAGTTTTTGCAAGTATTAAGGAAAATCAAGGATTTTATACAGCTAAGACTTCTTCTCAAAAAGACACCGAATTTTTAACCAATTGGGCTGTTTCTTCGGCCGGTGAAGGTTTTGATTTTATTAACATCCGCGCCAACCCTTTGTATAAAATTGAAGAAAATGAATACCGAATACTCTTCCCTTTATTTATGTGTGAAAGCTTATACAATGGTCTCTACTTTAAATTAAATAAGATTAACTCTGGTTTAGACAAACCAAACAAACAGAAAAACTTCAGGCAATTTTACACTTCCAATTTTTCTGAAAAATATTTACTCAACACTGTTCTAAGACAGCTCTTTGAGAATAAATATGTGCAATGTTCAGGTGAACAACTAGATGAGGATGGAATTAGCGGAGCTCCTGATTATTACATAAGAAATGGGAATAAGGTTTTTTTATTCGAGTGTAAAGATGTTTTGGTAAATGGAAATGTTAAAAGTGCAGTCGATTATTTAGAACTGGAAAAAGCCATCAAAGAAAAATTTTATAAAACAGATAAAGCTCCAAAGGCGATTGTCCAGCAAATAAATTGTATTGAAAAGCTACAAAACAAAGAACATGTTTATGACAAAAGACTAAATCCTACTAAGGCAAAGTATTATCCTATATTAATAACTCATTACAGGATGTTCGATTGTCCTGGGTTTAATAAAGTGTTACTCGAAATTTTCAATTCAGAAATAGAACAACGGAATCTGTCATCTGATAATATATTTCCTCTCACTGTAATAAACATTGATGACCTGATTAACTATAAAAGCTTTTTTAAAAATAACTTGCAAGAGCTCGAACAAACCATAATTGATTATCACAAATACACTTCTTGGAATCCTAAAAAAACATTCGGTTCAGAAGATGAGGAACTCAATAAAAAATTAAGCACATACAACTCCTTCTCAAAATTTCTTGAACAAAAATTCGATGGGCAGCTAAGAACTTCCACGGCTAATGAGATACGAGATCTATTAAATGATACTCTTATTGATTAACTGATTATTCCCAAATCTCATAATACCTCTATCTTTGCAACTTCATTTTTTGGAACCTTCTACCAAATGAGAGCGCCAAAACATGAACTATAAACTGGTTTACCATGGAATACAACTTCAGAGAAATAGAACAAAAGTGGATTAAAGAATGGAGAAAACGTGATACGTACAAAGTCACGGAAGATTCTTCTAAGGAGAAATTTTATGCCCTGAGCATGTTTCCTTATCCTTCTGGAGCTGGGCTGCATGTGGGGCATCCGCTTGGCTATATAGCTTCTGATATTTATGCGCGTTATAAACGTCACCAAGGGTTCAATGTGCTTCATCCTATGGGATATGATTCTTTCGGGCTTCCTGCTGAGCAGTATGCCATAGAAACAGGAACGCACCCTGCGGAGACTACTGAAAAAAACATAGCTCGCTACCGCGAGCAGCTAGATAAACTGGGGTTCAATTACGATTGGAGTCGTGAGGTGAGAACTTCTAGTCCGGAATATTATAAGTGGACGCAGTGGATTTTCAAACAGATATTTAATTCATGGTATAATAACGATACTAAGAAGACTGAACCTATTAGCACGCTGATAGAAAAGTTCAATTCCAATGGGTCTTATAATGTAAATGCTGCTCAAGATGAGGAGTGGTATAAGGCATTGGATTTAGAGAAGTTTCCATTCTTTGGTGAGTATTTCGTAGGGGAATTTACGGCTACAGATTGGCAGAGCATGACTGAGGAACAGCAACAGCTGGTACTCATGCATTACAGGCTTACTTACCTGGCAGATAGCTGGGTGAACTGGTGTCCTGCACTAGGAACAGTATTAGCCAATGATGAGGTGAAAGACGGAAAATCTGAGCGTGGCGGGCATCCCGTGGTGCAGAAACTGATGCGTCAGTGGAGCATGCGAATTTCTGCTTTTGCACAGCGTTTATTAGATGATCTGGACACTGTAGACTGGAGTGATTCTATCAAGGAGATTCAGAGAAATTGGATTGGGCGTTCTAAAGGGGCTTCTGTAAAATTCAGCGTTGCTGGACATGGAGAAATCATAGAGGTATTTACCACTAGACCTGATACTATTTTCGGGGTGGATTTTGTAACACTGGCTCCTGAACATCCGCTGGTGAATGTGATTACTACTGCGGACCAAAAAGCTGACATAAATGAATATGTAGAAGCGGCTAGTTTAAAGTCGGAGAGAGACAGACAGAGTGATGTAAAGAATATTACGGGTTGTTTTACGGGCGCTTATTGTGAGCATCCGTTTACTGGCAAGCAGATTCCTATTTGGATAGGTGATTATGTGCTGGCTAGTTATGGAACGGGTGCTGTGATGGCTGTTCCTTCTGGAGATCAGAGGGATTGGGATTTTGCAACGCACTTTAAGATAGACATTACCGCTATTATGGAGGACGCAGATATTTCTGAGCAGGCAGATGCCAGTAAGGACAAGCCGCTTATGAATTCTGATTTCTTAAACGGGCTGAAAGGAAAAAAAGCGGTGAATGCTGCTATTTCTGCCATTATGGATAAAGATGCTGGGCGTGGCAAAGTACAATACAGACTGCGTGATGCCGTATTTTCTAGACAGCGTTACTGGGGAGAACCGGTGCCGGTTTATTTCAAAAATGATATTCCATACTTGATAGAAGACGACCAACTGCCGGTAACGCTTCCGCCTATAGATGAATACCTTCCTACTGAGGATGGTGATCCGCCATTGGCTAGGGCTAAGAAGGAAGATTGGGATGTTTTTGAGGGAGATAGAATGGAGCTGAACACCATGCCTGGATGGGCTGGGAGTAGCTGGTATTTTCTTCGTTACATGGATCCGCATAACACGGAGGAATTCGTTTCTGAAGAGAAAATGAAGTACTGGAACCAAGTGGATTTATACATGGGTGGTGCCGAGCATGCTACGGGACATTTATTGTACTCTAGATTCTGGACTAAGATTCTTTGTGATTTAGGCCATTTGAGTTTCAATGAGCCTTTCAAGAAAATGATTAACCAAGGGATGATTCTTGGTAGGTCGAGTTTTGCTCACCGTTTTAATTGGTCTTTGGACAAGATTAAAAACGTGGAATTGGATAAAACAGCACTAGGCGCTGAACACTTCAATCCTGTGTTTATTTGTTCAGGAACCAAGGCTAAATTAGAGTCTGGAGAAGCGGATTATAATGACGTAATGAAAGTGATTTTAGGCCATTATAAGGGTCAAAAGAACTATGACGCTCTGATGAAAAACTTGGAATTGCTTAAGGCCAAAAACCTTGATTCTGAATGTGCGTTCAGCATCCAAAACATTCATGTAGATATTAACCATGTGGATAATGATGCTATGGATGTGGAGTCTATTAAGGCATGGAAACCTGCCGTATTTGATTCTGCATTGTTCTTAAATGGATCCCTGGAGGTAACAAATGGTTCTGACGTGTACTGCGATTTTGATGTGGAAAAAATGTCTAAGTCCAAGTACAATGTGCAGACTCCAGATGACTTGGTAGAGAAATTCGGAGCGGACACTTTAAGATGCTACGAGATGTTTTTAGGACCAGTTGAGCAGTCCAAACCTTGGGATACCAAAGGAATAAACGGAGTGCATAATTTCCTTAGAAAACTGTCTAGATTATTCATAGACAAGGAAGGAAACCTAATGGTAACAGATGCGGAGCCTTCTAAAGATTCTATGAAAACGCTTCATAAAACCATCAAAAAAGTTACTGAAGACTTGAATCGTTTCTCTTGGAACACCGTGGTTTCTGGAATGATGATAGCTACCAATGAACTGACAGAACAAAAGTGTCATTCTAGAGCTGTTCTAGAACCTTTGACATTATTGCTTTCTCCTTATGCTCCGCATTTGGCTGAAGAGCTGTGGGAAAAACTAGGACATACAGAGTCTGTGACTACAGAAGAATGGCCAGCATTTGACGAAAGTCATTTGGTAGAATCAGAGATTCATTATCCTGTAAGTTTTAATGGAAAGATGCGTTTCAAGATTACGCTTCCAGCTGAGTTTACTAAAGAACAAGTAGAAGAAGCAGTATTGGCTTACGAGAAAACAGCGCAGTACTTACCAGATGGTTCTCCTAAGAAGATGATAGTGGTTCCGGGGAGGATTGTGAATGTTGTTGTTTAGTTTTAGTTTATAGTTAGGAGTTCATCGTTTATAGTTCTTGATTCTAATACTAGTTTTAGTCAAAAGTCTGCGTGATGCCAATACTAGCTTAGTCGAAAGTCATAACAGATAGGCTGTGTGACTGACGCACGTATCAACTTGTGATCTTTTCTACTTTACTCTTAGACATGAAAGTTCTGAATGAAATTGGCGATGATTAGAAATAAATCTTAGGATTTATACCTTAGCTTTATCTTATGAAGTTGAAAATCCTACTCATCCTCTTTCTCGTAAGTTGCTCTTTTTCTCCTGTCTCTTATACACATCTGACGCTGCCGACGAATAGAGAGGTGTAGAT
>CAJXOV010000040.1 GCA_913057815.1 uncultured Flavobacteriales bacterium | reverse complement strand
CCCATTAAGCCTAAATAAAGCATTCTTGAAGGAAAAAATTTCAGACTGGTCTAGTTACTGGGACATGGCCAAAGGCGGTGCAAACAGAGCGCCTAAATTCCCACTTCCCAATAATTACCAGCTTTTGTTAGAATATTCACACCTCACTAAAAACCAACAAGCTCTAGATTTTGTACAAACAACACTGGATGAAATGGCCAATGGTGGAATTTATGATCAAATAGGAGGAGGATTTTCGAGATACAGCACTGATAAAAATTGGAAGGTTCCTCATTTTGAAAAAATGCTCTATGATAATGCACAATTAGTTTCTCTCTATTCAGAAGCCTTTACCGCCACTAAAAAAGACAGTTACAAAATTGTGGTTGAAGAAACTTTAGAATTTATCAAAAGAGAAATGACCAATGAAAACGGAGGATTCTATAGTGCTTTAGATGCCGATTCAGAAGGAGAAGAAGGGAAATTCTATGTATGGACTAAGGATGAACTTAAAAAGTGTTTATCGGAAGATGAATTCGAACTAGTAAAAGAATTCTACAATGTATCTAACAAAGGACTCTGGGAACATGAGAACTACATTTTACTTAAAGATAAGAACTCTGACAAGATGCTAGGTGATGACGCCTCGCTTACCCCGAAACTAATAGTAATTAAGAAAAAACTGCTTTCAAAAAGAGAAGAGAGAATCAGACCAGGCCTTGATGATAAAATTCTTACATCATGGAATGCGTTAATGATCAAAGGATATACCGATGCATACACTTCTCTTGGTCAAGAAAGTTATTTGAATGTAGCTAAAGATCAAATGGACTTCCTCCTGAAGGAATTGAAAGCACCAAAGAATGGACTCTATCACTTACATAAAAACGGGAAAAGTAGTATCAATGGATATTTAGAAGACTATGCTTTTACTATTAGTGCCCTTTTGAGTCTTTACCAAGCCACTTTTGATGAATCTTATTTGAGACATGCCGAAGATTTTACGGAGTATGCACTAACTAATTTTTACGATGAGACTTCTGGAATGTTTTGGTTTAAATCAGCCCAAGACAAACAATTGATAGCAAAAAAACAAGAAAACACAGACAATGTAATTCCAGCTAGTAATTCAGAAATGGCACACAATCTGTTCCTTCTATCCAAACTTCTTTACAACGAATCATACGAGAAAACCAGTAACCAAATGTTGTCCAATATTCTGCCGCATGTTGAATACGCTCAGTCGTATAGCAATTGGCTAAGATTATATCTTTACAAGACAAACCCTTATTACGAAATAGCCATTACCGGTGAAAACTATAATGATCTTTCAAAAGAATTGAGCAAAACATATATTCCTAATAAGATTACTCTTGGTGGCTTGAGCAGTTCCTCAATCCCCCTACTCGAAAATAAATTTTTAAGTGATGGAACTATTTTTGTCTGTCAGAATAAAACATGTCAGCTTCCAGTGAAGAATGTAAGCGATGCTTTAAAGCAAATAAATAGATGAAGCTGCTTATTTCAATTGTACTATTTCTATTCTATTCGGTGGATAGTAATTCTCAAGTAATAGACCCTTCTATTTCATGGGATGGACTGCTAGAGTATCAATTTCACCCTGAATTTATATCTCAGAAAAACATTAAGCGCATTGATTGTGAATACTCAAGTAAAAAACCAAACGAAAGAATAAAGTCTTCTCTCGAAAGAAAGTTTTATGAATTTGATTCTTTGGGTCTATTGACAGAATATTACAGTCAGAAAAAAATCGGGACTCTTGATTTAATCAAACATGACATCTACAATTACAATGAACTTGGTTCAATCATTTCCAAAACTCAAAAAGACGAAGTGGGTTATTTTAGGAAGCACTATGAGTATTTAGGTGACTCAATTGAAATCACTACGTTTAGAAGCGAATCATTCAACCCGACTAAAGAACAACAAGCTTTTGACAGCACTTTAATCAACTCAGAGCTTAAAGTGCAGAGCGATTCTAATAAATTCACATATAACAGGAATTTAATTCATACTCGTACAGAGAAAGAAACAAGAAAGGAGAATGGACTAAAGGACAAATCAGATCTCCACTACCTACTCAGCAACCAGCTAATTCAAAAGGAATACTTTCATAATAAAGAAGGATTTATTTCGGAAATAATTTACAAGAGCTCTTCGAACGTCAAATCATTCAAGTACTATTATGATGAAAACGATGTATTGAAGAAAATCGAGACATGGAAAAGTGATGAATGTTTAAAAAGATTAGAATTTATCTACAATGCCAATGGATGGGTAGAATCTTCATTGCTTCAAAATGCTAAAAGCAATCTCATAATAATCACTAAGTATACATACACTTTTCATTCATGACCAATTTAAAAAGTCACTTATATACTATCATTGTTTTATTGCTGTTTTGCGTTGCAACGCCTCAATTAGCTCACGCCCAGAAGAAAAGAAAAAAGCAGAAAAAGACTGAACAACCTAATACATCAGCCAAATCAGATTCTAATAAGGCTAAAAAAAGAGCAGAATACAATTCTGGACAAGACAAGCACAAAAGCATCCAAGACAAGAAAACCCAAAGGAGAATGAAGAAAACCCGCAAAAGAAGCATGATACACGCGGGTAAAAAGAAAGTCCCTTTTTATAAAAGATGGTTTCGTAGAAATTAAATTTTGTGTGTGACTTGTATAATATTCTAATTGTTTTGAGAGAACAAGCCTGATGCTTTTCACCTCCCATTCGTACATTTGTTAAGGGAAGTTAAACCTTAAACATTTTTTTAAGAATTTTTAGGATTCCTAACTTCTAATTAAAAATAGAGAGCGAAGAAAATATTGTGTCTTTCACGAGTCCAAAAATTTCTATATTTACGCCCTCTTGTGAGAATTATAAACTCCAAACCTAAACCAAACCGAATAATGAGAAAGTATTACCTCAGTTTATTTGTCCTTTTAGCGGCAGCAGGATTAAGTTTTGCGCAGCAAGGTAGCGGTGCTATCAAAGGAAAAGTTACAGATGACGCCAACGGAGAAGGCGTTCCCTTCTGTAACGTTATTGTATATCTTAATGGAAATCAAGTCAATGGTTCCACCACTGATTTTGATGGTAATTATACCATCAAACCAATCGATGCTGGAAAATATGAAGTTGAGTTTTCATTTGTAGGATATACTCCTAAAAGAGTAAATGGCTTTATAGTCAACTCGAATAAGATTACTTACCTAGATGTTACCATGTCAGAATCTGATGGTATTGATCTAGAAGAGGCAGTAGTTATTGATTACGCTGTCCCTCTTATCGATAAGGATGGGGGTGCTTCTGGTGGTACAGTTACCAGAGAAGATTTAGCCAAAATGCCAGGGAGAAGTGCTGCATCCATTGCCACTACTGTAGCTGGTGTAAGTGGAGCTGGTGAAGATGGAGCTGGACTTTCTGTGAGAGGATCTAGGTCTTCTGGTACGTTCTACTATATAGATGGAATTAAAGTTAGAGGTTCTAACAACCTACCTAAAGCAGCTTTAGAAGAAGTATCTGTAATTACAGGTGGTATTCCTGCTAATTATGGTGATGCTACTGGAGGTATTATCAGTATTACTACTAGAGGAGCTTCATCATTTTATTTCGGAGGTCTTGATTTATTATCTTCAGGATTTAAAAGTGGTAGAACAGCAGTTGGTTTAGATAAATTTGGATACAATCTTGTTGAGGGATTCTTATCCGGTCCTATCTTATTTAAAAAGAATGCTGATGGATCTAAAGACAAACCTCTTTTAGGGTTCTTTCTTTCAGGTAACTTTAACAGCCAGGTGGATCCAAGACCTACTTTTAACGGTGTTCCTTACTTAAAGGATGAAGCTAGAGAAAGTTTATTAGCAAATCCTATTAGACCTAACTTCTCTAATGGAGTTATAGCAGGTACATTGAACAATGCTGATTTCTTAAGAGCTGATGATATTGAAATCCTTCCTACTAGACAAAATGTAGGATTAAATCAAGCTTCCCTTTCTGGTAAAATTGATGTTACCACTACTCCTACAATTAGTTTAACTTTTGGTGGTTCTGGTTCTTATTTCTCAAGAAATAATTTCAGCTATGACAATATGCTAATGAATTCGGAGAACAACTCTTACCAAACAAGTTTGGACTGGAGAGCTTATGGTAGATTCAGTCAAAGGTTTGAAAACAGTAAAGAATCAACTAGTAATGTAAGTAACATTTACTACACGTTAATGGTTGATTATTCTCAGAACACTGATAATGTATCTGATCAAGATCATGGAGATGACTTCTTCAAATATGGTCATATAGGAAACTACAACACAATTTCTAGAAACTCTTACGAGCCATTTTCAAGAGAAGGAAGGCCAATTAACGTGACAGATCTAGTACAAAACGGAAACAACGAGGAAGTAGAAGTGTCGTATAGTCCTAGTGATTACAACTCAAGTGCAGCGGCTATTACTTCTGCTTACTTTTCAGGATTTCCTAGTGAAGAGTTAACATCTGTACAGTTATATAACATTCTTAATAATCCTTTAGTACAAGCAAACCAATTTGCCTCTGACGTGTTTCAAGGGAATTCTATCTATGGTAGCTTAAACAATGTTGAAAATGGTGGTGGAATATTAAATGGGCAAATAATAGATCAGACTTATGATTTATGGAACTACCTAGGAACTCCCGCTAACACTTTCCAAAAGAATTACGAATCTCAAATTAGATTTTCTGGTTCAGGTTCAGCTGATGTAGGAAATCACGCCATTCAAGTAGGATTTGAATACGAACAAAGAAAAGATGCTTTCTATGGTTTATCTCCAGTTGGATTATGGACTATAGCGAGATCTAGAATAAATAGTCATTTGGATCAAATTAATGTTAATGATATCGAAGGTGTTTATAATAGTGGGTCTACGACTTACACTACCTATAATACTTTAGTAGGTGATAACAGATCAGTTTTTGATCAAAACCTGAGAGATGCTTTAGGTCTTCCTTTAGACGGAACAGATCGAATCGATGTGTTTTCTTTGGATCCTGATGTTTTCGACTTAGCTTTCTTTTCTCCTGATGAACTTCTTAATGACGGAAACAGCTTAGTTTCTTATTATGGATTTGATCACTTAGGGAACAGACTTAAAGGGACTCGTCCTTCTTTGGAAGATTTCTTCACTGGAACAGACGACAACAATGTTAATACAAGAGCTATTGGAGCATACGAACCTATTTATATTTCAGGTTTCTTAATGGATAAATTTGCTTTTGATGATATTATCTTCAACGTAGGAATAAGAGTTGATAGATTTGATGCCAATCAAAAAGTCTTAAAAGATCCATACATAGTAGGACAAGGAATCACACTAGGTGAAACGAATAATAGTATCAATGGAAACGACATTGGAAACACTCCAAGTAACATTGGAAACGATTATGTAGTTTATGTAGATAATCCTAATGAGCCAACTTCTATAGTTGGATATAGAAATGGTGACACTTGGTATAATGCATCAGGAACTGTAGTAGATGATCCTATTACCGCATTACAATCTTCAACTGGATTCCCTGCTCCTTATTTAGTAGGTGGTGCTGATGCAGATTTAAATGCCAATGCATTTAAAGATTACGATCCTCAGGTGAACATTATGCCTAGAATCGCATTCTCATTCCCTATTTCAGATGAAGCATTGTTCTTTGCTCATTATGATATCTTAACACAGAGACCAACGTCTGATAACAGATTTGATCCTACTGACTATTTCTATATCGAAAGTCAAAACAATTTGATCAATAATCCTGATCTTAAACCATCTAAGACTATTGATTATGAATTAGGATTTCAACAGGTATTATCTAAAACATCTTCTCTAAAGATCTCTGCATTCTACAGAGAACAAAGAGATGATATTCAAGTAAGAAACTTTATAGCAGCATACCCAAGTCAATATAGAGCCTTTGGTAACATTGACTTTGGAACAGTGAAAGGACTGTCAATGAATTACGATTTAAGAAGAACTGGTAACGTTAGAATGAATGCTTCTTATACACTTCAGTTTGCTGATGGAACTGGAAGTAATACAGAGTCTACTTTAGCATTGATTAACTCAGGACTGCCAAACCTTAGAACTACTAACCCAACTGATAGAGATCAACGTCATAGATTTGTTCTTACGTTGGATTATAGATATGGAAGTAATAAAGATTACAACGGTCCTATTTTATTTGGTAAGCCAATTTTAGCTGATTTCGGAATTAACTTAGTAGGAGATTTAGGATCAGGAACGCCTTATACGGCTCAAGAATTAGCTACACCTGTGACTGGAGAAATTGGACCTTCTACAAAAGGAACAATAAATGGATCAAGACTTCCATGGATTTTCAATACAAGTTTCCAAGCTGACAAGACCTTTACTTTGAATTTAAATAAAAAGGAAGGTGACCAAGCTAAAAAAGCTAATCTTAATGTTTATCTATTGATCAATAATTTATTGAACATACAGAACATCAGAGATGTTTATAGATTTACTGGTACTGATAATGACGATGGCTGGTTGGCTTCACCACAAGCTGAACAAAACATACAGAGTCAGAATGACTCACAATCTTATAGAGATTTATACAACGCTTATATTAACGATTATAGAAATTTAGTAGCTCCTAGAACTATTAGATTAGGTGTTAATCTATCATTTTAAAAACAGTCAACAATGAATATGAAGAAATTACTCGCGCTGTTAACGCTAATTTTATTCTTAAGCATTCAAGCAGATGCAATGCGCTACGAATGGCGTGGAAAAGATGATTCAAAAAAGTCTGCGGAGAAGGCTGCCGATTGTTCTCCTGCTACAGAACTAGTCCTTTTACAATTCAACAACGTTAGAGCGTTGATTGAAACTGGAGGAAGTATGTGGCAAGACAGATCTACTGGTAGAGCTTTCTATAGAATACCAGCTGAAGGAAATGTTTCAGTAATCTATGCAGGAGCATTATGGATGGGAGGTTATAGTCCTGATCAGCAGCTGAAATTAGCAGCTGTGACATTCCGTGCTGATGGTAACGATTTTTGGCCTGGACCACTATCTATTGATGGTGCTGCTGAAGTTGATGCAGGAACATGTGAAGAATATGATAGATTTTTCTTAACAGAACGTCAATGGTCAGAACAGCACAGAGCATACCACGACTGTTTAAATGATCCATTATGTGATGTGGCTGATGCGTTTGCTGAAGGATATATTACTCCATCTGAGTTTTATGATTATCCAGCACATGGAAATACTGGTGCTCAACAGGATTATTATTTAGCTCCTTTCTTTGATTATAATGGTGATGGAAATTATTTCCCTGATGACGGTGATTACCCTTGGTATGACCTAACTGGAGATGTTGACTGTGCTAACAAGTCAAGAGAAGATACTATTCCATTATTTGGTGATCAAAACTACTGGTGGATATTTAATGATAAAGGAAACATTCATACTGAAACTAATGGTGAATCTATCGGAATGGAAATTAGAGCTCAGGCTTTTACTTTCGCTACGAATGATGAGATCAACAACATGACATTTTACAATTATGTTATGATCAACAGAGGTACTACTAGTTTAAATGATACGTACTTCGGACAATGGGTTGATTCTGATTTAGGAACATCTACTGATGATTATGTTGGATGTGATGTACAAAGAGGTTTAGGATATTGTTATAATGGTGATGCTTTTGATGAAAGTTCAGATTCTTCTCCAGGATATGGTGAAAATCCTCCTGCAGTTGGAGTTGACTTTTTCGAAGGCCCTTACCAAGATTATGATGGTATTGACAACCCGGGACCTATTAGTACTTTACAGCCTCTTCCTTACGATGAAGCTGTATCTGGAAATGGAATTCCTTACAAAGGGTTAGGTATTGGATATGGCGATGGAAATATAGATAATGAAAGATTCGGTATGAGAAAGTTCTTATACTATAACATAGGATCAGGTCAAAATGGTGATCCAGAAACAGCTCTAGAACATTATAACTATTTGATAGGAATATGGAGAAACGGTCTTCCTATGACTTATGGAGGTGATGGATTCCAAAGTGGAAATGATGCCAATCAACTAGCGGATTTCATGTTTGCTGATGACACTGATGTAGTAGGATTTGGTACAGGCGGAGATGTAAGAGAGCCTTGGAATGAGACACAATCTGGAAATGATCCAGGAGATAGAAGATTTATTCAATCTGCAGGACCTTTCAGTCTAGAACCTGGTGATTATAACAATATTACAGTAGGTGTTGTGTATGGTAGAGCACTTAGCGGAAACCAATTTGAATCAGTTGAAGTTTTAAGACAGGCAGATGATAAAGCACAGGCTTTATTCGATAACTGTTTTGAAATTGTAGCAGGACCAGATGCTCCAGATGTATCAATTCAAGAATTAGACGAAGAGATAATTCTTTATTTAACCAATAACAATTCTTCAAGTACTAACTATTTAGAAGCTTTTGGTTTCAATGGATCTGGATTCGATGCTAGTATTCCAGAGTTTAATTCAAATGGAGATTTTCTAACTGAAGAAGACAGAACGTACAAATTTCAAGGATATCAGATATACCAATTGGAAAATAATGAGGTTACTATTAACGAATTAGATGATTTGAATAGTGCTCGTTTAGTTAAAACTATAGACATCCAAGATGGAATAGAAACTTTAGTTAACTGGAACTTTGATGCTGACGTGGGTGAAGTAGTACCAACTTTAGAAGCAAGTGGAAATGACACTGGAATTGAACACAGTATTTCTATAGTGGAAGATGCTTTCTCTACAGGTAATGGAAACTTGGTGAACTACCAATGTTACTTCTATATGGTTTTAGCATATGGATATAACAATTATGAAGATTATAACGCTGGTTTAGGAACTGGTCAGTCTATTACTTATAAGTCCTCTAGAAAAGCTGCTTCTTCAGCTGTTAGAGTACAGAAGGCTATTCCTCATCCTGTAGAATCAGAATTAAACGGAACTTCTTTTTCAGCTAATTATGGAGATGGAATATCACTTACTAGAATTGAAGGAATCGGTAACAACACGAATGCATTGGATTTAGACATCAGTACTGAAAGACAAATTATGTCTGGTGCTCCTTGGAAAGTTCAGCAGACAAAGTATGCAGCCAACGGAAGTCCTGTTACTGTTAAAGTAATAGATCCTTTAGCTCTTCAGGATGCTAACTTTACTTTAGAGTTAGGAGTAGTAAATGAAAGTTTAGATACTGCCGATTGGGTATTAACTGTTATTGAAGATGGACAAATATTCGAAAGTGCTTCTTCTATAGATGTATTAAACGAACAACTGATTCTTGATTTTGGTTTAAGTATTACCTGGAAACAATATGAGAATCCGTATCCGGACTTAACTACTTTTGCTGAACCAATAGAAGCTACTATAGAATATGCTGATCCAACAAGACCTTGGTTACAAGGGTTTCCTGATGGAGAGGGATTTTCAGAGTTTAATTGGATTAGATCAGGAACATCTATTGCTGAGGGTATTATTCCTCCACCAGATGAAGTACCATTCGATGATTACAATGTGGATGAACAAGAAGAATATGAAGGTCTCTTAGGTGGTACAGTAGCACCTTACATCTTAACATCTTTTTCTGCCGATGCTGATCAAGTAGGAACCCTTATTAATGTGGCTCCAAATATCGAATCGCTAGAAGGAGGTTCATTAAGTATGTCTTTCAGAAACAATCTGCAGGATATTAATAATGTAGATATAGTATTCACAAGTGATAAAGAACTATGGACAAGATGTCCTGTTCTAGAAATGCAATGGAATCAAGGTCTAGCTCAGACACATTTACCGTATGATGCAGGTTACGAGTCTGATGGGGCTAAAATGAGAACAAGAAAGCATCCATCTGTTGACAAAAATGGTCTTTATGCTGGTCAAGAAGGTTACAACTCGGCAGAAGGAAGTTTATCTAATTCTCAAAATGAAGGAATGGGTTGGTTCCCTGGATATGCTATTGACTTAGATACAGGAGAAAGACTAAATATGGCATTTGGTGAAGACAGTTGGTTAGGTTCTGAAAACGGACGTGATATGATTTGGAATCCAACATCTACATTGGCAAGCAACGGAGCTGTATTAGCTGGCGGACAACACTGGGTATATGTCTTTAAGAATACGCGAAACTCCAAAATAGATCCAGACTTAATGCCAGGATATGATAGAGGAAATTTCTTATACCAAAATCTAGCTCTTGATGATAACTTTAATGATGTGTTCAGAGCATGCACATGGGTATATGGAGCTACTACAAATGGTCTATTTGACTTAGCTAGTCCAGAAGATGGATTAGTTCCTAATGACGCAAGAATTAGATTAAGAGTAGCTAAAGAATACAAAAAGTATAGTCCAAATGATGAAGACTTTGAAGATGAAGCTGTGCAGAATACTGCAGAA
>CAJXOV010000039.1 GCA_913057815.1 uncultured Flavobacteriales bacterium | reverse complement strand
CTAAAAGATTTCATTAAAGTCAAGTATGCCAAGGAAGCGGCCATTATTTTGTTGGTTTCTATTTGGTTTGGATTCTCTAGGAAATTTATGCCTGATACCTTCAGTGCTTCATTTGTGCTATTTGGATCTTACTTTATTTGGAAATTCTCTACTAACAAAAATAAAGTAAGTCTCCTCTTAGGAGCATTGTTTATTTCGGTGGGTCTTCTTTCCAAGCTTTCCTCGTTTGTGCTTTTAGCTTTTATAGTTCCTATTCTATTTTCCAAAGAGTTTAGTCTGAAAATTAAGTCGGTTCTTATAATGGTCGGTTCTTTATCTATGATCCCCGTTATTTACTGGTACTTTATATGGGTTCCTCATTTAAACTCTTCTTATGGTTTAGACGTGTTCTTTATGGGAAGGTCGGTTACAGAAAGTCTACCACAATTACTCGATAGATCTAACGCAGTTTTAAAACGGTTTTATCAAGATGCATTTTATTATGTAGGTTTCACCTTTTTCATTCTGGGGATGTTTAAAGTGAAAATTGAGAAGAAAAAAGAGTTGGCAATTTGTCTGCTTTCCTCTTTGATTTTCACATTACTATTCATCGGAAAATCAGGATTTAACTTTGCCGAGCATAACTATTACATTATTCCTGTAGTTCCGTTTATGGCTATTCTAGCTTCTTTAGGGTTTCACTGGATACGAAGTCAGAAGGTTCGTACTTTCCTATTAATCATTATCGTTTCTGAATGTCTTATTAATCAACTAAACGATGTTTTCTTGAGTAAAGATAAAAACCACATGGTGGAATTAAAAGAACTGACCGAAGAGCTAAACGAAAATGAACTAGTAGTCATAGCCAGTAGTTTAAATCCTCAATCACTTTATTTTAGTCATAAAAAGGGATGGGTTTTACCGTTTACAGATCTAGATCAAAACTCTATTCTAGAATTAAAAGAGAAAGGTGCTAAAACATTAATATGGAGTTCGAAAAAGGGAGTACCTCCTGAGTCAACTTCCTATTCTTTGGTTAGTAGATCCCAAAACTGGATTGTTTACGAGCTTCACTAATTAGTTCAATCTATAGACCAACAGATGATCTTTCGGCTTGTATTTATAGAGCTTTTTAAAGAACAGATAGTTCGATGAATAAGATTCTTCAACTAATGAAAGAGAAGATTTATCCAATTCTAATTCTTGAGTTTTATCTATGAATAAAAAGGAATGTTGACTATCTCTTTTAGAAGTAAAATCAGCAATAGAATTAACTTTCACAAAATCAAGCTTCTGGTTTACGTAGAAATTCAAATAAAGTCCTCCTAATGGATCTAGCGGATTGTTCCCTTCTGTATAGTAAACAACTACATCTTCACCCGGCACTTCTTCTAACATGCTATTTACTAGATGGACGTTTCCATTGCCTACTGGATGAAAGCTAACTACTCCTAGAATTAAAACATTTAAACCCAGAACCAAAATGAATCCTAACTTCATAATTGGCCACCCTCTTCTATTCTCTAATTTGGCTATGAACTTCACTAGTATAAAAGGAACAAAACCCAATAAAGGAATTAAAAACCGAAGTTCTTTATGAGGAATTAAACTATGAATTAAAAAGAAAGGAAGTATCACCCAAAAAATCAACTTGCTTTTAGATTTCCATAAAAAGCTAAGACTACTCAGAAGAATGAGGAAGCCAACAGGAGCTATTAAATACCTAAAAACAGAGTATAAGTAAAAGTAAAATGGAGATTTACCGAAATCAGAACTTCTTCCTTCTACTAAGTTTACGTACAAGTAATTCCAAGCGGTTAAATTCCAGTCTCCATAAAAAAGGAAATCTATCACACATCCCATTCCAATGACAGACCCTATTCCTGCCAAAAACAAGGCAAGTTTAGAGAATGATTCCTTTTTATAAAATGCCAACCAGATGAAAATTCCAAATACACAAATACCTATTTGGAATCTGCACAAAAAACTTACTCCCAATAAGAATGAGGCTATTATTATGTCTTTAGAATAACCCCCTTTTTTTAATAGGAAGGAACAGCTTACAAGTAATAAGGCAGCACTCCAACTTTCTGAGGAAAACCGAACATATAAGAATGGAATACACCAAAGGAAATAGGAAAGAAAAACATAAATTAAATGGTACCTCTGTGTTATAAATATTTTTGTTCTCTTGATAAAAAACAACACGGCTATAAAAGAGATAAGTGCTGATAACAACCTCAATAATGATGCTATTACAAAAGGATTTTCAACGCCAAAGAATCGCGCTGTTTTCATGCATTGCAACGCTACGTAGGGTTGAAAAGCTGATCTAATTCTAGCATCATACTCCCATGCCAATCCCTCAAATTCATTAGTTTCAAATTTAGAATTGGCATATTCTAAAATTTGGAAGTGTTCATCGTGATGGAGATAACCTTCACTAAATATGGCTGTACAAAGGAACCAAACGAAGGCCACTAAAAATATTAGTCTCTCTGAGTTAATACCCACTTTTCTTGAAAATTAGAAAATACTCTCTTCAGTCTCAGCCATAGCTTCTTTCCAGTTTTGAACTGGGAAAGCATACATCTGTAATAACACTTCTCTAGCCATTTTCTGAAAACCTTCTCTAGGTAGTTTCAACTTCTTACGCACAACTAAGAGCTTTAATACAGCCTGAGTCATGTATCTTCTGAAAGCTATTCGTTGGATTGGATTATACTCATTACTAAACTCTCTTCCACCATGTAATAAATCATAAGCCATGTAATTAGATGGCCAAAGTTTGAAATGCTTGTGCATTTCTTGATCTATGTGAACTGCTAATTCTTTGATCTTATCGTTTTTATTCTCGATCCTCACTAGCTCATCTATCTTATCAGTTATAGGTGGACATACAGTAATATTTACATTTCCCTTGTGTCCTTTTAACCCGACTGTCATAGATTTATAGTCTTCTAATGGGTGCTTTTCATAACTGCCATTTACACGCATAGACATAATCTCTGCGGCTTTCATGATATCACATGGATCATTCTCGTAAGAAACTACCATAGGCCTAATGTTCAGCTTCTTAAGACTAATTTCTATAGATTCATCTCCACTTAAGGTCAACATCTTAAGTAAACCGCTAGCAGTCCTATCATCTCCATCTTTGCTACGCCCTTCTTTATGAGCTATCCAAATAGAAATATTATCTGTTTCTATGGTTTTTCTTATGTAGTTAGATAAACGCTGGCTAGCTGGGAGTAAATCTCTAGGATTAATATCCCTGTTCACTATAAAATTCTTATTTAGTCTTACTAAATCACTAATAATGGAATTTTTAAGAAGATTACTACCGATGGCTATCTGGGTGGTGTTGTATCCTTTTTCTAGAAGACTCACATTTAAGAGTGCGCTATCTAAAATAATATCTCGATGATTCGATAGAAAAAGATATGCTTGGTCTTTTTCTAACTCGTTCATATTGGTAAAGGTAAGACCCGAAGTAGTTTTCTGAGCCACCTCTTTAAAACACGGTCCAGTAATTTCTGCTTGAAATTGTTTTACCGTTTTAATCTCACTCATCATCTCTAAAATATCCACTCTGGAGAGAGAAGGATAAATAAAAGCCATTACATCATAAAGCAATGGTTCCTTGAGTATACGCTCAATAGCAGCCTCCACCTCATCATCCCTAAACGGTCTTATATTTTCAAAATCGTGTATATCCATGCATTAACGAAGATAGTAATAACTTCATAAGTAAGCTGAGTTCGGTAGAGGATTCGTTATCTTTGCGTTGCAATAATTAGCTCAATCTATTTTGACTTTCGAAGAATTAAAAATAACGAGACAATTCCTAAATGCCTTAGAGGACTTAGGAATAGAGGAACCGACAGAAATTCAAAAGCTGTCTATTCCGCGTGTTCGGTCAGGGCAGGATATGATAGGAATAGCTCCCACTGGAACAGGAAAAACAGCTGCTTACATGCTACCTCTTCTTCAGGAAATAAAGTATGCCAAGGGAGATGTTCCACGCTTACTCATCCTAGCGCCTACTAAAGAATTAATAGTTCAGCTGGTATACCAATGCACTGAATTAGCGGAGTATACAGACATCCGAATTTTAGGATTATATGGAGGAATAGGTCCTAAAACCCAAATAGAAGAAATAGAAAAAGGAGTGGATATCATTATAGCTACTCCTGGTAGATTAATGGAGATTTACCTGAAAGGAAAACTAAACGTCAAGAAAATCAAACATCTGGTTTTGGATGAAGCGGATAGAATGATGGATATGGGCTTCTTGCACCAAATATTAAGAATTCTTGAAGTTATCCCAAGAAAACGCCAGAACTTATTGTTTTCGGCCACTTTTCCTGCTAAAGTAAAAGAACTCAGCGATGATTTCTTAGAATTCCCACAGTACATAGAAGCTGAACCACAAGCGACTACGGCTTTTACGATTAGTCAGTTTTATTATGAAGCCATTAACTTTAAAACCAAACTAAACCTTCTACTTCATCTGCTTGAAGATGAGTCTATGGACAGAGTTATAGTGTTTTGTAAAACCAAGGAATACGCTAATAATGTATCCCGATTTTTAGATAGAAAAGAAGTTGGAAGCGTAAGAGTAATCCATAGCAATAAGGGTCAAAACACTAGAATTAATGCCTTTAAAGAATTTAGATCTGGTGAAATCAGAGTTTTAGTAGCTACAGATGTAGCTGCCAGAGGTATTGATGTTTCTAAGGTGAGTCATGTAATTAACTTCTCTGTTCCTAGAAATTACTTCGATTATGTGCATAGGGTAGGTAGAACGGGAAGAGCTAAAAATGAAGGAGTAGCCTTTACGTTATTAGATGGCTCAGAAAGATACCATTTAAGACAAATTGAGCACCTGATTAAAAAAGACATAGAAGAGTTAAAACTTCCTGAAGCTATAGTTATAGAACCTACTCCTGAAGAAGAGAAGAAGGAAATTCTAATGGAGTTAGATGCTATAAAGAAGAAAAAAGATCCTACATTCCAAGGGGCATTTCATGAGCGTAAAAAGAATTCTGACAAGAAGAAATATCAGAAAAAGCACAAAAAGAAAAAGAAAGGGATCAATTTCTGATAGATCCGTTGGTTCAGAACGACCTATCTCTGAGTGAAAGAAGCTTATACATTTATAGCCTATAGATTCCATTGCATAAATCATGAAGAATGTAGGAGACAGATCAAAAAAAAGAAAGCAACCATGGCCGACTAAAGATGCCATGGAACAGATTTATAAAAAGAAACTTTGGGGAGGGAATCAATTTGATTTTTATTCTGGTTCAGGATCTCACAATCCTAAATTCGTAGATCCATATATAGATGCTATTTCCTTTTTCTTAAAATCGTTTGAAAACCCTATTTCTATTTGTGACCTTGGCTGTGGAGATTTTAACATTGGCCAGGAATTGGTGCGGTATTCTAAGAAATATATTGCAGTAGATATAGTAGCTGACCTAATCGAACGTAATAAGAAAATGTTTCAAGAATCTAATTTAGAATTTCAGTGTTTAGATATCTCAGTGGATGAATTACCATCTGCCGACTGTGCTTTGGTTAGACAAGTACTACAGCACTTATCTAATGCCGAAGTTCAATGCATAGTAGAAAAGCTTTCTGATTTTAAGTATGTTGTTCTGACTGAACATATACCTGAAGGAGATTTTATAGCAAACACAGAAATCCAATCAGGTCAAGGAATCAGACTAAAAAAGCAAAGTGGTATAAACTTATTGGCTGCTCCTTTTAATTTCAAGGTGAAGAGAGAAAAGCAACTATTATCAGTAACCGCATCGGAGTATAAAGGAATAATAGTGACCACCCTTTACGAAACTATATAAGAAAATATTCTGCTATTCGCGGTACAACAGACATTCAACAGACTCCTACTACTTTTCAAATATGCGTTCCCTAATTTCTGCCCATTCACTTTTTAAAATGCTATAGCACACTGTATCCCTTCTATGGTTATCTAGCATTAAAGTATGGCTTCTTAAAGTTCCCTCATAGCTACCTCCGATTTTTTCAATGGCCGTTCTCGATTGTATATTCCTAGAATCAGTTTTGAACTCTACTCTTTCCATGGTCAACTTTTCAAAGGCATAATCTAATAAAAGGTATTTACATCGCTTATTTAATCCCGTGCCTTGTGACTCTTTACTTATCCATGTCCACCCTATTTCAAGACGATTATTCTTAACAGAAATATTTCCAAAGCTAGTAGAGCCTATGTATCTAGTATTGACTTTATCATAAATAACAAAAGCATATCGATTTTCATCTACCCGATCATGAATTGCGTTTTGAAAATTAATTTCTAACGATTCTCTAGAACCAAATGGAGATGGTGAAAATTTTAGTAAATCAGGGTTTTGGAGTGATATTGGAAGTAATTCACTAAAGTGATCCATAGTTAGAGGTTCTAATCTTACTCTATCATCTTCAAGAATAATATTTTCTTTGAATTTCATAACTCTTCTAAAATTGAGGTTCCTTTTGATTCATCACCTGATGTCCATTGCCATTTTTCATGAAGGCGGATTTTACCATTATCCTGAAGCTCTGGTTTTGAACTACAAACTCCGGTCATCATTTGGGCATTTTTATTTACTTGATGATACCTCATTTCTATGCAGCCATTTTTATCAACCAATCCAAGTAAATGACCCTTGACTATATTCTCTCCTTTATAAGAGCAGGTCAAAACATCACCCGTTTGTTTGTAATGAAAAGTCATTTCACTTGAAATTTCTCCATTATCAGAATTAGAAACAACTCTAAACTTTCTATTGTCGTAATTCATAATTATCCTGTATTGTGTGTTTTGATTAGCGTTTAATTTAAGGAGATTTTACTTCATTTTATAATAGCATTCACCTTCTTTAAAAGAGTTCTGCTTCATCAGCTCCTTGAACTCTCTCTTGCTTGGATTAATTGAGTATTCAGTAATAGTAGTGCTATCTGACTCATTATAGTCTTCATTTTTCACAACAAAATCAAATTGTAGTAAAGTGTCTGAAGGAGTAATATGGCCTATTAGTAAGGTATCCTTAATTAGGTTTAACCTTTTCACGATCCAAAAGGTCTCATGTTCTTTGAAGTTCAAAAAATAACTGCTTTTGAATTTTTTAAGTATTTGATTTTCTGATATCTGGAATATCGTATCGACATCAGTATGTGATGCATAAATTGAATCACCTCTTATTTCAATCTCATATCCTTCACTTTTAAATAATCTTGTTAATTCAATATCACTTTCCCTGTTTACAGTACTTGTTGAGTCGAATTCCAAATCACTTCTATGACTTTTAAATTTGAAGGTTCTTGAATTCAATATCACTTTGTCCGAGATTTTTAATCTATCATCGGTACTTAAACAATTGATATATTCTCCTTGAACCCGTCTGCTAAAAGATCCAGACTCTTTTACTCCATCTGGTTGAGCCGTTTCAAAACGAACATATTCGAAGTCTCCACAACTGAAGAGCAAAACCGTTAAAAATAGATATAGTATGTTTTTCATTTTATTCAATCACTTCAAATACTGCATAAGGCATTGGGGTTCCATATAACTCCATTTTGAGTTTTGGAAAGAAAAAGCCCATTCCACGGTTCGGAGTCCAATCAGGATAACGAACTATTATATTTTTCATGTATTCTTTTTGATCTGAAATTAATTCAAGTTTTTCATACCTCCCATTTTCAAAAGATCTCATAAAAACTGTGTTTAAACACATAATAACCATGATGTGTTGTTCGTCTGAAATTTCCAATAGGGTTTTATTTTCCAGGAGAACAATTGAGTTGTCAACTAAAGAGTCAAAATCTTTTTTAAGTATCGTTTGAGAAATATCTCTATTCAATTCTTTTTTCGAAGAATTAATCTGTCCAAAGCCAGAATGATAACTTCCAAGCATACAGACCAAAATTAAAAAGGTGAAAATTTTATTCATTTAATAATTTTAATTCACAGCAAGAAAACTTTCGTGAGAAGTACTTAAAACCTGCATAACGTAAATATAATAGTTTCATTTTTCACAAGGTGAAAGAGATAGTTAACGTATCAAAACTCAACTAAACACTCATTTAAACAATTCTTAACTGATTACGGTCGTTTCTATAATTGAAACCTGCAAACTCATGAAACCACTCATTCTTGTCACATCACTGGTGATGTGCTGCTCAATTTTCTACGGAACTAAAAGTGAAGAATCTACCCTGCCTATTAAGACATATGATCAAGCTAAAGCAGAAGTTCAGGCTCGAAGAAGCAAATACCTAAACGCGTATAACTCTGCTAATTCTGATCAAAAAAAAATTATTCTTTCTCAAGCGGGAAAGTACTTGGATTCTGCAGTCTGTGACATATTATTCCCCTACTGGAAAGGAACTAAGTGGGATTTTAATGGGCATACTAATATTCCTAATGAAGGTGAGATAGCCTGTGGTTATTTAGTTTCTACTATCCTAAAACACTCAGGGCTCAATCTAAATAGATATAAAATGGCTCAACAAAGTGCTCTTAGTGAGATTAAAACTATCTCGGGAAATAACGGGGCGCACTTTTTAGGAGATAATTATGAAGATGCATTGGATAAATTAAAATGCTATAAAAGCGGACTCTATATATTGGGCCTGAGTAATCATGTAGGTTTTATAAGAGTAAAAGATGAAAAAGTTAGCTTTATACATTCTACATACCTCCATCCTACTCAAGCTATTAATGAAAAGGCTGAAGATTCAGATGCATTCACTTACTCGAATGTTTATTACATAGGAGAAATTTCAAATAGTCCTCAGCTCATTAAAAAATGGTTGAAAAATGATATAGTTAATATCGTGTTTGATTGATAACTTGATTCTCAAAGAAACCTCCTCTTTTAAGAATCAAGTATGAATCCAATGAAAGCAACTTTTACTTTGGTAGCTTTTATAACATTCAACAGACAGAATTGAATGATATTTTAATTTCTCTAATTTTTTCTTGAATTCCTAACTCTCTGAATTTTATAATTCTTATAACCAATATCAATTCCTAGGTATTTACTAAGGAAGTCTTTAAACTTGTCTTTTAAAGATCTTCTGTTAAATGAAACATCATAGCTAAAAGTCCAGTTTCTTTCACTTATTCTCTTTTCCATCACCTTTGGATGTTCATCTAAAAAAGGTTTCATCTCCTTCATGGAATGACTATAATCGAACTCATTGGCTACTCTGACATTATCTTCTATCCACTTGTCATCATGCCATAGTTTGTTGAAGTTCTCCTGCTTTCGTTGCATAGCCTTAGGTTCCTTAACCCAGCCATAATGATATATATATGCATCTATTGGATGAACTCTTAACTTCTCGTTATCTCCTTTTCTAAACCCTTGTGCATCCTTATAAGAGTAAAAGGAACTGTTGTTTTTAACGACTCTTATTTCATGTTGGTACCAATTCGAAGAGGCCCCTACATATGAATAGGATCCATAAAAATGTAAATACTTAAATAGTAATCCATCTATTTTTTCTTCATTCTCACATCGAAGCATGGCTTCATAAATTGTACTTAAATATTTCTCATGAACCACTTCATCACCTTGAATATAAAAGGCCCAATCAGAATCTTTAGAAATATTTGAAAAAGCCTTATCCGTTTCAAGAGCTAAAACACGTCCTCCTTCTCTTAGGCTTTCATCCCATTCAGTTTCTACAATTCTAATTTTATTCTTATCAATCTTACTAATAAGATCTAAAGTTTCATCGTCTGATTTTCCTACGGCCACTATAAACTCATCACAAATGGGCAGTATTGATTTTATCGCTTCCACAACTGGATAATCATAAATTAAAGCATTCTTAATAAAGGTAAATCCTGATACTTTCATTGACTTTCTAATAGAATTCAAATTTTAGTCTATGCTATTATAACTGTCCTACGGGTAGCTAAGCATCCTACTTGGTGTTGTATTTCTAATTATTACTTTCTCTTATTCAGCTAAATATTTTACTCCCGAAATTAACATTCCTCTCAATGAATTCCGTCCTTGCCAAACATGGCAAAGATATCCGAAAGATTTTATTCCTAATTTCTATTTAAGCATCTTATTCAAGCTGACAGCTTTATTATCCAAATAAAACAAATTCAAGCCATTTCGACCATCGTTCTGTTCAAGGTTTGATAGGCTATTTTTTAATTCTAATTGTTTCCAGTTATACATTATGCAAGAGATAGATAGAACCGTTTTAATTGACCTCATGATTCTCAAAGAAACCTATTACTTTTAGCATTCAATATAAATCGCATGAAAGCAATTGTTTCTTTATTCTTTATTCTTGTTTGTTTCATGGCCGAAGGCCAAAACAACCTCAGTACCACTTTGAATTTCTCCAAAACCAAAGGAGTCGAAAAACATGAAAAAGCAGAGCTAGGAGTTCAACTACCTGCTGAAATAGAGAATGAGATAAACTCTTTTTTAGGTGATTCTAGAATCTGTCTCTTATACACATCTGACGCTGCCGACGAATAGAGAGGTGT
>CAJXOV010000038.1 GCA_913057815.1 uncultured Flavobacteriales bacterium | reverse complement strand
ATCTATAGTTGTTCTAGAAGAGAAACCGTTTAAGGTAAATTGTAGTTTTCCATTAGTAGGGTTAGGGAATATGTTAAGCGTTGCAACGCCTAATTCCTCTACATTATCAGGACAACCGAATAAAGGAGGTAAATCTCCATTACAAACATTATTAGGATCTGTATCAGGTGAACCTGCTATATCTCCACAATCGTATCCCCACTCTTCACAATTAAAGTTTACTACCGAGTTATTCGGAATTCCATCTCCAAGTTGTGAAAGGACAGATGGAGAATAAACATTTCCTACGCAATCACAGATAGAGAAATCATAATCACACGAACCATCTTCAATATCAGCATCAGCGTTATAATTAACAGCTAAAGGATCAGTACATCCTTCAATAAGCTGAGGAGAACAATCATCGGTTAATACGGGACTTGTCAATAGGCATCCTTCTAAAGGAGCAGATTGTAAAGTATACAGAACTTGATCACCATTGTTGTATGGTCCTAATGAAATGGTTCCCATAAAGTTCAATGAGAATGTTTCATCATTTACATTGTTCGATATATCATAAGGTGCTCCATTTCCAAGATCAGAAACTGCTATTTCTACATAGAAAACGTCCTCTTCATTATCCTCACAAACTGTAGAATAAACCAACACCGGATAGACACAGCCGAAAATACATGATCCATCATTCATATTAGCTAAAGGGTTATAATTCATAGCATCTTCATCAGTACATCCTAAAACCACATCACCTGCACAACTAGCAGAATAAACAGCGCTTATGAATGAACAATCAGCTGAACCTAAAGAGGTAATAGTCATTACTACGGATGAACCATTATCAAAAGGCCCGAAAGTAAATGACCCTGTCTGATTCAATATAAGCGACTGTCCGTTAGAATTGTTAGCTACATTATAAGGAGCTTCTCCTCCTAGATCTGACACATTTAACTCTAAGAAGAAACCATCATCTTCACCATCTTCACACACAGTTAAAATCTGTACTTCTGGAAGGGCACAACCATATACACATGAGCCATCTTCTACATTAGCAAATGAGTTGTAATTATTCGCATTAGGATCTGTACAACCTAGAATATCTGTATAGATACAAGAACCATTATTATTGGTAGCTAATGGGTTGTAATTATTAGCTTCGGGGTCAGTACATCCAAATATTAAATACTCACATGTTCCGTTATCCACAGTAGCTAAAGGATTATAGTTAGAGGCATCAGCATCTGTACATCCAAAGACATCCATTGGATAAATACACGTATTATCATCTGTAGTGGCAGCTGGGTTATAATTTAATGCCGCCATATCAGTACATCCAAATACTTCATCTATTCCACATCCATTATTAGGTGGAATTCCACCTGAACACACGCCATAAGGATCTCCTTCAACTCCATCAATATCTCCACAATCGAATCCCCAAACGGCACAGTTGAAGTTAACGGCTTGTCCATCCCAAGTGAAGTCAGTTCCACCTATATCTTCAAATCCATCTCCAATCCAAGTAAGTACTCCTATAGTATGTGTAGTTCCTGCACAGTCACAGATGTTTTCATTATAAGTACATGTTCCATCTTCTTGATCAGCTTCTGCATCATAATTAGAAGCATATGGGTTAGTACAGCCAAATGTGGCATTGATACAATCACCTATAAATATATTTCCACTGATGCTTCCATCAGCTGTATATGCTGTAACTGTATAAGTAGCTCCTCCATCTACAGGAAGGAAAACTCCCTCTCCAGATTCTAGGAATATGTCTGAATCAGCTAACACAAAACACGTTTCAGTTCCACCAGAAACTACACAAACCTCATCTACTAGACAATCTCCATCAAAGAATGCAGTTACTAAAATTCTAGGATAAAAAGTAGCAGTCCCATCATCATATGCACAATCTTCTTCTAATTCCATTTCATACGGAGTACAATCAACAATATCAGTACATCCGTTACTAGGAGGTAAGTTTCCTAAACAAACTCCAAACGGATCTACGTCAGGAGCATCTTCTATATCTCCACAATCAAATCCCCAAGTAGCACAATTGAAATCACCTGGCAACCCGTCCCAGAAAATTTCTGTTCCTCCTATGTCAGCGTAATCATCTCCTAGCCATGATAGAATACCTATTGTATGCTCTAAACCAGCACAGTCACATATAGTCTCAGAATAGATACAAGATCCATCATCACTTTGAGCATTCGGATTATAGTTATTTGCATATTCATTCATACATCCGATAACCACCCCGTCACAGGTGCCGTTAGAAAATGTTTGGAATCCGGACACTCCATCTGCCGTAGTGAAATAAAACACATATTCTGAATTTGGAGTAGTATTGATCAGGTTAATTCCTTCTCCATCTCCTACAAATGTTCCAAACTCACCCAAAGTGATACAATTGAAAGCTCCTCCATTTACAGAGAAACAAATATCTTCAACATCACATTCTCCTTCCACATTGAAGAAAATTTCAATAGTTGGCGTTAAAACATCATCTCCATTATTATCTGCACATTCTATTTGAGCTAGATTCATAGATAATGGTAGGCATTCGATTCCATCATCAATACATCCATTATTTGGAGGTAATCCACCAGAACACACTCCGTATGTATCAGTGGCAGGAGCTCCTTCTATATCTCCACAATCATTCCCCCATTCATCACAGTTAAAGAACACCGCCTGGGCATCCCATTCGTATGAACCATCATCGGCAAACGTATCTCCTAACCAAGCCATCACACCGATCGTGTGCTCTGTTCCAGAACAATCACAAATAGTTTCATCATAAAAACATGATGCAGGATCATCAATAGTAGCATTTGAGTTAAAATTCACAGCATACTCATTCATACAGCCTACGATCTCGTTTGCACAATCAGTAATATCTATTGAAAAAGGAGCAGAAAGACTACCATCAGAAGTAGTGAATTGAAATTCATATGTTGCATTCACAAACTCTGCAGGGAAAGCAAATAAGTTACCGTCTGGTACCCACGATATATCCTCACACTCTACAAGTCCACCGTTCACAGAAAAGCATAGTTCATCTTTTGTACATCCAATTTCATATCCAAATTCAATAACTATGTCTGGTACACTTTCAGGATCAGTACAATCCTGAAATATATTTACAATAGTAGGATTACAAGCTCCAGTAAAACATCCATTATTCGGAGGCAAGCCCCCTAAACAAACATCATACGGATCCTGATCAGGAGAACCGGCTATATCTCCACAATCATACCCCCAATCAGCACAATCAAAATCAACTAAAAATTGACCTTCCCAAAGATCAGTAGAAAGAGCAGTATCTTCAAATCCATCTCCTATCCAAGTCAAAACTCCAAGTGAGAGTTCTGTACCTGCACAATCACAAACAGTTTCATCATAAACACATGACCCATCATTTACATCAGCATTAGGATTATAATTTGAAGCGAACTCATTTGTGCAACCTTCGATAACAGTATCACAGTTTCCATTAAAAAATGAATAAACTACTGACTCAAAGCCACCAGTAGTGAAGTACATTAAATATTCAACATCTGGTGTAGTGTTTATCAAATTAAGGCCTCCATCATCATAAACCAACTGACCTAAAGAAGGTAGATCTAAACAGGTAAAATCAATTCCTCCATTAATTGAAAAACATAATTCATCTACTTCACACACTCCATCAATTTGGAATAACATTTCGATAGTAGGTGTCAATATTAAATCACCATCATTATCTGCACAGTTCCCTTGAGTAAATGTCAAATTGGTAGGAAAACAAATATCCTGAATACATCCGTTATTGGGTGGGACTCCTCCTCCACAGACGTTGTACGGATCTTGGTCTGGAGCTCCAGTTATATCACCACAATCATAACCCCAATCGGCACAATCAAAATTTACTAAAAACTGACCTTCCCAAAGATCAGTCGAAGCAGCTGTATCTTCAAATCCATCTCCTAACCAAGAAAGAACTCCCATTGAAAGCTCAGTTCCTACACAATCACAAATTGTTTCTGTACAATTTCCATTGGTATAAGAGTAACCGCCCCATTCAGAGCCATCACTTAATGTGATAGTAAATTCATAAAAGGTATTTGAAACAAAAGCGTTAAAGTTTACACCCTCACCATCCGTTATGTCCAAATCAGTAATATCAGCACACCCAACGTCTACACCTCCTTCGAGTATACAAACACTAGTTACAGAACATCCACCGGTAACAGCAAAAAACAAGGCTAAATCAGGATCTCCATCATCACATGATCCAACTTGATATGTAACATTATCCAATGTACAATTACCGGATGAAGCAAATCCAGAATAATTTATTAAAGCAAAAAGGCAGGTTAAAACAAGAGAGAGTTTTATAATTTTCATAAGGTTTTATCTATTTCCCCCAAAAATAGAAAGAAAATCAAAAACCTCAACTGTTTTCCTGTATAAACTACAGGTTTAACTTAATTGAAAAAACATTGGAGTAAAGTGCATCAGAAGCATTTCCGATATCAGTCAGAGCATAATCCAAAGAAATGTTTTTAAGTTTTATACCCAATCCAAAATTTGGCTGAAATGTCCACTGAGAAGTGGTTTCTACTTCTGTATCAACTTCCTCTAACGACAAATTTATGGGTACCAGCGTGGTCCTTTCCTGAATATTTCCTATTCCGCCTCTCAAAAACAGTTTATCCTTATACCCGAAATCAAAACCAAAAGTGGGATCCATACTAATGGCATCAGTTTTAATAATCGTATTTCTTCTTCCGTCAGTAGTAATGTTTAAATCCAGCTCTGTAACTAAATTCAAATTCTTAGAAATGTTTGTAGCTCTTTTAGCAGCAAGAATAATTCTTGGTAAAGTAATTTCTAAAGATTTTCCTGGTATATCATTCCCAGTTAATCTAAATATTTCTTCTACTTCTTCACCTAAATCAGTGTTCCACGAATTTACTGTAGTAGTTATATCTCTACCGACCACTGAAAATCGGTATTTCTTAACATCGTAATTAAGAGCTGCATCCAATCCAAAACCAAAGGCATTGGAAAAATCTCCGATTCTTCTATAAATTATCTTAGCATTGGTTCCGAATGTCAGCCCAGTCTTTTTTAGCTTCCGAGCATAACTAAAAATGAATCCATAGTCCGCAGCAGAAAAAGTAGTTACTCGATCATAATCTATATTTCCTTCTGAATCTATGAGCTGCGTAGTGTTAGGTATATCATCTACTCCAAATCTTATAACAGAGAATCCTATGCTCGACTTTTCATCTATTGGTTTAGCTAATCCTAAATAGTCATACTTAGCTATTCCTGCGAAGTATTCAGAGTGCATAATAGCTCCTTCAAACTTCCCTTCTATGTCTACCAATCCAGCTGGGTTCCAATAACCAGAATACACATCATCACTTGAAGCTATAAAGGAATTAGACATTCCTAAAGCTCGAGCTCCGACTCCTATATTTAAAAATTCATTACTGTATTTAGGCGTACTATCATCGTTAGTTTCCACAGGTTGTGACTGACCTATTAAAAGACCCGAACAAAATGAGATAATGAAAAGCACTAGTGAAAACCGCATATGTACAAATGTAATTACTATTAGTTGTGGGTGTATAACTGAAAGAGGCGAGAATTATTGCAACGCGAAAGACGATTAAAGGATAACAATTTAAAGACTTTTTAGTTTAGCTTGTTTTAAAGAAGTTCTAGAAAGCCACTTTGGCAATACAGCTGCTCCTATGAACAAGTATGGGAAATAAGTAAGGAGTCTCCAAATAATAGCTACCAATGCTACGTACTGAGCACTTATAACGATTTCTCCAAAGAAACCAGCCAAGGCTATTTCAGCTATTCCAGCCGACCCTGGCGTGGGAGAAACCAACAAGTATACCCACATAATGAGCTGGCGACCGTAAACAAACAATTGGTCGATGTTTCCCATAAATGCCATTATCACAAAATTCAAAGTAAAAAATCTAGCCGTCCAACTTACTAATGTTGAACCAAATGCTTTGAACCAGAAATTGAACTTTTTCTTTTTCAATTCAGCAGAGCTTACAATAACATCATTACCCAATTGAACCACATGTCTTATCCATCTTCTTAAGAATCGAACCGAAAATATTTGGATTAAAATTTTCTTAAATCTCAAAGGGAAGAAGAATAGAGAAAGCGTAATAACTAGGGTCAGCAAACAAAGAAATCCATAACCAAACCAAAACATATTTTTGATATATGCTCCGCCATATTCAAACACTTTCTCTGGAAACAAATCAGTAGATCCTGCTAACAACAGCACCAAAGGCACCATTATTATATAAAACAATTCATCCATAAGTGCTGTTACAAACATAGTAGCGGTGCTTTTCCCTAAAGAAAGACCTTCCCTATTCATTATAAATACGGCTACTCCACTACCCCCAACTACGCTAGGTGTAAGGGCTGAAGAGAACTCCCAAAGCATAATCACCTGAAAAGACTCTTTCCATGAAAAGTACTTATCTGTAAGCACTCTAATTCTATACATATATCCCAGATCTCTGAGAACAACTGTACAGAGAGCTAAAAAGAGAAAGAAGAACACTGTAGAATTCCAGTCTATATCTAGAATCATGTTCTGTACAGAGTCAAACGCATAATCACCATTAGAATCCAGTACAAATTCCTCAGGAAGAGTAGAATCTACCGCTCCATTACTATTTGAATCTACCCAAACATGAGTACCACTGTCATCGTTAACTTTAAAGAACCGCTCCTCACCTAGACTACTAAATAGCAGGTAAGTAGCCGCGCTCAACCCTAAAACTAAGGGAAGTAACATTTTTCTCCATGATAATGATTTCCGGATATCGGCTTCTTTACGCTCCATCAGGCGCGAATATAAGTATTAGGACTGTGAAAACTTGCGAATTAGTTATTCTACAACAATTGGGATAAATGCCTCATTTATATTCAGCATTAAAATATCCGACTCATCTTCTGTGTTTACCAAAGAAGCCGAAAACTCTACCTGAGCTCTATAGGATTCTCTACCAAGCGGGTCTACACCATAGGACTCCAAATCTATCAACTCAAAGAAATCTTCTGTGAAAACATCAGAAGAAGTATACTCATTCCCCTCACCATCAGAATAACTAATGGCCACTGTCAAAGGGGTTCTCTCTATACTTTCCATCACAGGCTCTACTTCTAATTCAATTTCACAGAAAGAGAAACCCGCTTCAAAGATATAGGTCAGTGGATTGGAAAAACAGTCCGAAATATCTGTTGGAAAAACAGACAAAGTTTCAAGTTCTTCATCTCCGGTGAATTCCAATAATTCTTCCAAAGAAATCAAATCCTCTTCAATCTGAATAAACTCCGCATCATTGACATTGATAAATAATAGCTCGCCTAAAAAATCGGAAAAATCAAGATAGATTTCATCCTCTATTTCAATAAAATGTACCAGATTTAAACATATTTCTCCTTCATCTCCTATAAAAAATCCACCATTTACTGATCCTTGACAATCGACATCATCCAACTCCATATCAAACTCATAAAAACCAGGGCCTAAATCATACACTCCATTTTCGTTGAAAACACCGAAACCCTGTAGATCCAGAACCTCAAAATCATCTGAAGGAAAATTCAATTCAAAGCTATTATATACGATATGCTCATAGCCCTCGCTCTCAACATCATAGATCCCCAACGGGAGCATTTCTGAGACTGTCAAACCTTCTGAGTACAAGCCACTCCCCGAAATTTCTATAAATACTTCTTCATCACATTCCTCACACTCTGCATTAAAAAATTCAACACTAAAGAGTGAGAGTTCTCCTTCTATTAGGCTGGCATCAGCCTCCACAACAATATCTCCCGGTCCCGCCTCTAAAAAAAACACTTCATTTCCTGCTGAGCCTTCCGCATAAAAAACAACTTCGGTATCTACTAAATCTTCAGGCAATTCATTCACAGAACACGAATATCCAATAAGAGAGAAAACTAATATGTATACTATGCCTCTCATTATCTGATGATTCTATTTAAGCTGATTTCTATTCTCGAAGTAGTGTCTTCATTTGTATTATTATAAACCTCGTTCTTACTGAAGTCAGTAAATCCTTTATGCAGGGTCAATTGAAGACTATTTCTTTTAGAGAACCAATAATTAGCGCTTATAGTTCCGGCCAACTGAAATGTTCTAAAAGATGTTCTGTACCCTCTAGCTTCATCTGAATTCAATAACTCCTCTGAACTATGAGTATTGAAATATTCTTCTTTAGTGTTTTCAGTTTCTAGAAGAACCCCTGGAGCTAATCCACCTTTTACTTGTAATCTCGGGAACGGCCTTACACTTGCATTCACAGGTGCAGCAAAAAAGTGAGCCTTATTCGTATGAACTGTAGTCACTTTAGATTCAGCCGAATAGTTGTAACTAGTTTCTGAGGAGCTTATAGCCAAGTCAAATGATGAAAGACTGAAATATTCAATTCCGGCACTCCATGAAACATTTGGGATAATAATATTTTCGTAAAATAAGCCTACAGACGGATTGTAATTTCCAACAGACGAAATAGTTCCATAATCATTCCATGGATTCACCCCTAATTTTAGGCCTAAAAATTCTTTATAGACCGTAAATAAGGCCTTTCCTGTTCTAACTTCTTTACTTTTTAAACTAGAATTTCTCTTATACCTGCGTTGCAATAAAGCAGACCTCATTCTAAGATTAGAAGATTCAGATATTTCTAAACTAACTTCTGGTGAAACATCCGTCCTTTCCTTAGTTACAAAAAGTCCGTTTTCTGTTAAGTTTTTCTCCACTTCAACTTTACTAGCCTTTACAGGCTGAGCACCCTCTTCTATTTTATCATTAGTTAGGTAATTCCTTTTGGAATCGACTAAGGACCTACTGTTGGTTCCTTTATCTACTCTCGCTAGTTCCTTTTCACTGTACGACTGATCTTTTTTCTCAATTATTGGTGTAATTGGTTCTGAGTTAAAGTTCAGCAGGGATTCAGCAGATTCTTCAACATTATCATTTTTATTACTGATCCTATTGATCTCCGAAATATTCTCAAACTTTAAAGATGATTGACTCTCTAAATTTTCTTCCCAAGAATAATCAAGTAACTCTTGTTCTCTTGGTTTGTACTCTGAAGAAATCGAATCAAGACCAACAGGAAGTACAAATATTAAAAGAAGAAAAACAGCAGCAGAGCTTACACCTACATACAGTCTTCTCTTTTGTACGGCAGCCTCATGCGCTTCAATCGCTGAAAGTGCTCCATCCCACATTTCTTCTGAATAATTTAATTCTTCAGGAAACTGTTCTAAATCGCTATGTAAATCTTCGAAATTCACTCCTCTATGCCTCTTTTTTATGAGACCACTCTCTTAATTTTTGTTTAGCCACTGAATAATGCCACTGACTAGTTCCTTCTGTTATATTTAGCATCTTTGCTATTTCTTGATGCTTATACCCATCAAAAGCATATAAGTTAAACACTTTTCCTGTAACCTTTGGTAGCTCTCTAGATTTCAACTTAATCCACTCTATTCTTTCGGTTTGGTTTTCACTTAATTTAGGCGATTCCTCAACGAACGGCATGGCGCTTTCTTCTCTTAACTCTACTTTTTCTCGGTATTTCTTCTTTTTTCTAAGTTGGTCTATTACTTCGTTAATGACTACTCTTCTTACCCAAAGCTCAAAAGGAACTTTCTTTTTATACTTTTTTAAATTAAGCAAGACTTTTACAAAGCCATGGTTACTAAACTCTATGGCTTCTTCCTTGTTTTCCGCGTATCTCCAACAAATGGCCATCATAAAATTATAGCATTCTTTGTATAACTCATTTTGAGCTTTTCTGTCTTTTTTTAAACAGCTTGAAATGAGATGTTTGTCATACTGAAGCACCCAATAGTTCTAAAATAAATGTGGGAATCTTGAATTAGACTCCCACATTTTATACTTAGTTTTAAAATTAATTTTTAATAAACTTCTCTGTTGCAGAAACTCCGTTATCAGCTGACACTATAGCAAAGTATAACCCCGACTCAAGCTCTGATACATTTAATTCAAAGGTGTTCTTTCCTTTGTTTAACACTTCTTTTTGAGAGTACACCGTTTGACCTATACTATTTACGACCATAATTGAAGCGTTGGCTCCGGAGTTCGAATTAATTACCAGTCCTAGTCCGTCTCCATCTTCTAAAGGATTAGGATAAACAAACAAATCAAGAAGTATATCGGCTAGATCTTGGAAATTGTCTTGATTGAACTGACCTCCTCCGTAAAAGTCTTCAAGTACTTCTGCTATCTCGTCTTCGATGGAATCGAATCCACCATTCCAATCACAATCTACTATTTCCACCTCCTCGTCAAAGAAGTCTTCTCCCCAGAATCCACATTCTAGCTCACACTCATGGACAGTAATTATTTGATCATCAAAAGCCACGCAAATGAATTCATCAGATGTCCAATCACAATCACACTCTTCTTCAACATCGTACTCACATGATCCGTCATTTGCAGTAGCAGAAGCATCGTAATTCAATGCTGTAGAGTCTGTACATCCGTATATGATGTCTGCAC
>CAJXOV010000037.1 GCA_913057815.1 uncultured Flavobacteriales bacterium | reverse complement strand
ATGTAGAGAGGTCTCGTGGGCTCGGAGATGTGTATAAGAGACAGGATGATGATGAAGGAAAAAGTGAAGTAGATAGATAAGAATTTAACACCCCAAAATATTAAAAACCAGCTTAAAATTAAGCTGGTTTTTTTGTGTCCTAAACTTTCTTTTTACCTCAGACTTGTATAAAAAAGAGAATTAATCTACATATCTAAATTCTCAAAATCTAGTTTTAATTATTACATTTCTAACAGTATTAATTATAATCCATTTTTATCATGTCAAACCGAGCTTCAGACCAACTTCATAGATTAATAAAATCTCTTTCTAAGCCTGAGAAAAGATACTTCAAAGTATTCTCTTCTAGACATGTGATAGGAGACAAAAACAACTACCAAATCCTTTTTGACGCTGTAGACAAGCAAGATGAGTACAACGAAGAAAAGATTCTTAAAAAATTCCAGAAGGAAGCATTCACCAAGCGGTTCAGTATAGCCAAGAGTAGATTATATACAGCTATTCTTAAAAGCTTAGATAGCTACCATGCCAATAGTAGCATAGACGCTCAGATTAAACGAGACATTCACTGTGCTGAAATTCTCTATAAAAAAGGACTCTATGACCAAAGCGCTAAACTTCTACGAAGTATTAAGAAAGTAGCTGAGAAATACGAGAAGATTACTTCACTCATAGAAATCAGCAAATGGGAGAAGCAACTGATAGAAAAGGATAATTATCAGGGAATTTCTAAAAAAGAGCTTAGCGATATCTTAGAAAAAGACGCCAAACTTTCTAGAAGTCTATCTACTTACGATAACTATTGGAACATAAAATCTAGAATTTTCGAAGCTTTATTTAAAAGTGGTAAAGCCAGAAGCCAAAAGGAGCTTACTCAGTTTAAAGACATCATAGATGAGGTAGTAGTAACTCATGCTGAAGAAGACATGACCGCAGAGAATGCATATCTCCTAAACCATCTTTATAGCGCTTATCATTATGGAGCCGGTGACTACAAAAGCTCGTTCCCTTACATAGATAAGAGTAAGAAGCTGATAGAAGAAAACCCTCTCCTGTTCAAAGAAGAACCTAACATATACCTAAGTGTCATAAGTAACCTTATGTATGTAGGCATGCAGCTAGAAAAATTCACCGAAGTAGAAGGATACTTGAACAAACTAAACGAGCTTCCTAAAGAACTCATGGAGAATGCTACGGATAACCAAGCCATGAGAATATTCGTGCTAGAAATGAGCTCTAGACTTACCCTTCATACTATTAAAGAAGAGTATGACAAAGGCATAGAGCTAATTCCAGAGATAGAAGATGGAATAATCAAGTATGGAGATAAGCTAAGCGCAGTGAGAAGGTCGTTTTTCTACTTTAACATAGCTGTACTCTACTTTTGGAAAGGTGAAATGAACACAGCATTAAAATGGATTAATCAGTTGTTGAACAACATAGACATCGATGACACACAGGATATTCACTGTATGGCTCAAATCTTCTATCTAATCATACACTTAGAGCTTGGAAACAAAAGCTTACTCCCATATTCATTAAGAAGCACAAAGAGATACCTAGAAACCAGAAACAGAGTTTACAAATTCGAAAAGGTACTCTTAGATTTTGTGAATGAACAACTAAAGAAAAGACAAAACAAGTCTGACGAAGAACTGTTTTCAGAGCTTCATACAGAACTTGAAGTCTTATCCAAAGACAGTTTCGAAAAACATGTATTTGAATATTTCGATTTCTTAAAGTGGGCTAAAAACAGAGCTCAGGTAGAGGCTTAATAAGAAGTGTGGCAATTCTTAAACGACTAGATCAAAATCTAGTTGTTTTTTCTCCAGATTAGCTCCTACTACTTTTATTTCTACCTGATCACCTAGCGTATACCGTTCTCCAGATCTGTTTCCTACTATGGCTAAATCCTCTTGATTGAAATGGAAGTTATCGTGTGAGATGTTTTTCAATCCCACCATTCCTTCACACTTATTCTCGTTGATTTCTACATACATTCCCCATCCTGTAACTCCAGTAATAGTTCCTGTAAAGTGTTCTCCTATTCTTCCTACTAAAAACTCAACTTGCTTGTACTTTATAGAAGACCTTTCTGCCTCGGAAGCTTTTCTTTCAAGCATACTAGAGTGTTTACACAACTTCTCATATTCGCCTGGGCTAGCACTAGATTTTCCGTCTAAATACATAGCCAAAAGTCTATGGACCATCACATCAGGGTAACGTCTAATAGGTGATGTAAAGTGAGAGTAATATTCAAACGATAGACCGAAGTGACCTATGTTATTTATAGAATATTCTGCCTTAGCCATGGTTCTTATAGCCAATTGTTTTACCGATTCTGCTTCTGCCTTGCCTTCTACGCGTTGCAATAGCTTGTTCAGTTCCCTTTTAGCATTTCCTCCTGGATCTAAAGTTGGTAGGTCATATCCTAAATGACTCACAAAGTTTTTCAATTCACCGAGCTTTTGCTCATTCGGTAAATCATGAATTCTGTACACAAAGGTCTTCGCTTTTCCTTGTTCAGGCTTGGCTATAAATCTGGCTACTCTTCTGTTGGCCAAAAGCATGAAGTCTTCTATCAGCTTATTGGCATCTTTCATCACTTTGGTATAAACACCAAGTGGTTTTCCATTTTCATCCAAATTGAACTTCACTTCTTCAGTACTGAAGTCTAAAGATCCATCTTTAAATCTTTCAGCTCTCAATCGTTTAGACAATCTGTCAAGGGTAAGGATTTCATCTTTGAAATCACCCTCAGCTCCTTCTATTATTTCCTGAGCATCTTCATAAGTAAACCTTCTATCACTAAGGATAACAGTTCTTCCGAACCATTCTCCTACGATATTGGCTTTATCATCTAATTCAAAAACCGCAGAGAAACATAACTTTTCTTCATTCGGTCTTAATGAGCATAACCCGTTAGACAACACCTCTGGAAGCATCGGAACTACTCTATCTACCAAGTAAACCGAAGTGGCTCTGTTGATAGCTTCATCATCCAATATAGACCCTGGAACTAAGTAGTGAGAAACATCTGCTATGTGAACTCCTACTTCCCAATTTCCGTTTTCTAACTTCTTAAGAGAAAGTGCATCATCAAAATCCTTGGCATTGTCTGGATCTATGGTAAACGTTACCGTTTTACGCATATCTTTACGCTTGGCTATTTCTTCTTTAGTAATTTCTGTAGGAATCTGCTCAGCAGCCAGCTCTACCTCAGCAGGAAACTCATATGGCAATTCGTATTCTGCCATAATCGAATGCATTTCTGTATCATTTTCACCTGGTTTTCCAAGTACAGAAACTATCTCTCCAAAAGGTGAATCATCTGGATTCTTCCAGTCAGTCATTTTCACCACTACTTTATCTCCATCCATAGCACCATTTAGCTTCTTTCTAGGAATGTAAAAATCTGTGTGAATTCTTCTGTCTGTAGCTACTACAAAAGCATGGTTTTTAGATAATTCTAAAATTCCCACGTATTGTTCTCTTGCTCTATTAGTAACCTTTAGGACTCTTCCTGTCAGTTTTCCTTTATGGCGAGAAATGGCTATTTCTACCATATCACCCCAAAAGGCACCGCCAGTATCTACTTTTCTTATAGGAATATCTTCTTCGTATCCTTCCAGAATTACGAATCCTCTTCCTGTTTGAGTAATTTCGATTTTACCCTCTATTACATCATTCTTCTGTTTTATCAGCTTGAACTTGCCTCTAGAGATTTGTTTCATTTCTCCTTTACTCACTGCTTCTAAAAGCAGCTCATAAATAAGCACGCGCATTCCTGCGTCTTTAATGCCCAAGGTTCCAGCTATTTGTTTGTGGTTCATGGGTGAATGAGGCTGTGTAGCCATCAAGTTCATGATTTCTCTTCTGAGGTCGCGCTTAAAAGATTTCGCTTTTTTGGCTCCTCTAGGATTGTTGTTTCTTCCCATCTTATCTGTAAAAATATTGTTATTGTTTGTTGTTTTGCGGCCGTTTGAATCTAGTTATACAACCGACTTATTAATTGAAATTCTGAACGGAAAAGATTTCCGTTTCTTCTGAAATAAGAACTATTTCTGATGCAAAGGTAAGTTTTTTCTGGATTCTAATCGTTCAATTATAAATGGTGAATGATAAATTGTTAATGCTAGATGCTAATCGTTCAATTATTAATGTTTAATGATGAATTATTAATTCGAGATGCTAATACTAGTTTCAGTTTAGAGTCAAAGAATGGCAGCTAGTGCGACTGACACACTTATCAACTTGTCAGCTTTTCAACTCCTCCTTGAGTCTAATATCTTGAGTCTTGCGTCTAACATCTAAAGTCTCTCTTAGTCGGTGCCACTGACACTTGTCATCTTTTCAACTCCTGCTTTAGTCAATGCAACTTATTCTCTATTCTGCTTGTGTTATTAAAACAACCTTTATAAAATGAAACTTATTCTATCTCTATTAGCTACGGCCTTTTTCTGTGTGACTGGATTCTCTCAAGAAATATCTAAATCTGATGCTAATCCTGAATACTATTATTTAAAACTAGAATGTGATCAGAGTATTCGATTGGGATTAGAGTTTGAAGTGACACAAGGGTCGAAATCCTTCATGGTTACTTTGGAAAAAGGAAATATCTTAGCACTACCCACTCATTTAATGTCCAAAAACTCTCCTGTGTCTTTAGAAATGAAGAACCAAAGAAATAGGGTTAACATAGCTCTTTCTAAAGATCAGGTTCGTCAGTTAAAAAAGAATACTGTTAGAGTTTTGGAAGCAGACTATTCATATACCGGTTTAAAAAAACCTAGAGGTAGGAATAGATATTCATGCATTAGATGGAGAATGACTGGCTGTCCTTCTTTTTAAGAAAACATTCTATGCGTACTCTCTAAGTCTATTTGATTGAGACAATTAAGAATAGTACTCGGTTTTAATTTGTTCTGTTCTTCTTTTGGTGCTGATGATAAAAACCACCAATGATAATTTCTTTCTTAACAGAATTCAATTGAAAATGAACTGCATAAGGAAAAACAGATGTAAAAGCGATTCTTGTTTCTAAATATTTGATTTGAAATAACAATGGGTATAGCGCTATTGTGTTAAAAGCTTCTTCAATACTCAACAAAAACTTTTCTGCCAATTCTGGTGACAAACTCCAATAGTAGTCATAGGCATTTTTCAATCCTTTTTCTGCACCAGGAAGAACTAACACCTTATGTGTTTCTCGTTCTGAGCTCATCTAGAATAGTCGAAAGGTTTTTACCTTTTGTTTCACCTTTGGCATACTTAGCGAATTCTTCTTTCACCTCATCTTTCTGCCACGAGGGTACATTATAAGTCCCCGATTTAAGGTTTTGAATTTGTTGAATAACTGCATAATCATTAAGCTGAGAAATCCACTCGATTAATGCTAGTTTTTCAGATGAAATATCATGAACACTCATAAAGTTAAAGTTAATGATTAAATATCATAATGTAAAACCAAAGAAGGTTTAACCGTTCTAAAAACGGTTTTCTAACTAAACATCCTATGCGCTCTTTCCAGTCCTGAAATCATGGAATCTATTTCCTCTTTGGTATTGTAAAACGCGAAAGAAGCTCTTACTGTTCCTGGAATCCCTAAACGCTCCATAAGCGGCTGGCAGCAGTGATGTCCTGTTCTTACGGCTATTCCTAATTTGTCTAATATAGTTCCTACATCAAAAGGATGTGCTCCTTTCATGTTGAATGAAATCACAGAAGCTTTTTCTTCGGCAGTTCCTATAAAGTCTATATAGTCTAGCTCAGCCATTTTCTGCACCCCATATTCTAGAAGCTCGGCTTCATAAGCCGCTATGTTTTCCAGTCCTAAATCATTCAGGTAATCCATAGCCACGCCCATAACTATTCCTCCTTCTATGTGCGGAGTTCCTGCCTCGAACTTAAATGGAAGTTCATTAAACGTAGTTCCAGAAAAACTAACGGTCTTAATCATTTCTCCTCCTCCTCTCCAGGGCGGCATTTTCTCTAAAAGTGCTTCTTTTCCATAAAGAATTCCCACTCCGGTAGGTCCGCATATCTTATGCGCTGAAAACGTGTAAAAATCAGCATCCAACTCCTGCACATCTACTTTCATGTGCGGCACAGATTGAGCTCCATCTATAAGCGTAATAGCTCCGGCAGCATGTGCTAGAGAAATCATCTCTTTCACAGGATTTACTGTTCCTAGTGCGTTAGAAATATGGTTGAAAGCTACAAGTTTTGTTGCATTGCAAAGCAGACTTTTATACCCTTCCACATCCAATTCTCCAGCATCATTTATATCTACCACTTTAATAATAGCTCCTTTTTCTTCGGCCAGCATTTGCCAAGGAACTATGTTCGAATGGTGCTCTAGCTGAGTAAGGATAATTTCATCTCCTTTTTGGATGTTTTGTCTTCCCCAAGTCTGCGCTACTAGGTTGATAGAATCTGTAGTACCAGCAGTGAACAGTACTTCATGCTCATGCTCTGCATTAATAAAACTCTGTGATGTCCTTCTCGCTTTTTCATAAGCATCCGTAGCCACTTGGCTCAGTTGATGGACTCCACGATGGATATTGGCATTGTAACGCCCATAATAATCATCTATGGCTTTTATCACCTGAATGGGCTTCTGAGAAGAGGCCGCATTATCGAAATAAACCAGAGGTTTCCCATTAACCTCTTGATGAAGAATGGGAAACTCTGATCTGATTTTTTGTATATCTAAACTCAATTCTGTTTTGAAATCTATGACTATTGTGCTTTCTCTCTCCACACCCAATGGTACTTTTTCTTAGCTAAGAAAAGATACATAACTGGCACTACTATTAGTGTCAAAAACGTGGCGAAAGTAAGTCCAAAAATAATGGTGTAACTCATAGGTCCCCAGAAAATAGTGTTGTCACCACCTATATAAATGTTAGCGTCATACGTGCTCATAAATCCTATGAAGTCGATATTTAATCCTATAGCTAATGGAAACAACCCTAAGACTGTAGTTATAGCTGTCAACAATACAGGACGTAACCTTGTCTTTCCACCTTCTATAATAGCTGGTCTGATATGCTCGAATGGTAAATGATCCGTAGGCTCTAACCCCAACTCCATTCGCTTCCTGGCCCTTATTAGATTCGTATAATCTATGAGCACTATGGCATTATTCACCACCACACCGGCCAGCGAAATGATTCCTATCATAGTCATCATAATGATGAATTCCATCTGGAATAACATCAGTCCAAAGAAAACTCCCGTAAGGCTAAACAATACTGAGAATAAGATAATTACCGGAGTAGAAATAGAATTAAACTGTGCTACTATAATTAGTAAAATCAGGAACACTGCTATTCCTAAAGCTGATGATAAAAAGTTCATCTCTTTAGCTTGTTCTTCCTGTTGACCTGTAAAACGTATAGCCATTCCCTCAGGCATTTTATAATCCTTAAGCAGGACTTTTATTTGTTCTACTATCTCAGTGGCATTTCCATCACCCGCTACATTAGAAGTAATGTTTATTACTCTGTCTAAATCCTTTCTCTTAACCTCGTTAAAAGATG
The DNA here is from genome assembly GCA_913057815.1 of uncultured Flavobacteriales bacterium. GTDB lineage: Bacteria > Bacteroidota > Bacteroidia > Flavobacteriales_D > Sanyastnellaceae > ASP10-05a. Next base: position 3,158 of record CAJXOV010000037.1, on the reverse strand, counting down.
AACTCTCCTTGGCTGTGGCCACCGCACTAATAGGCACAGATTTTATCCGACCATTGGTCGGGTCTCTGAATGTAATAGATTGATCTAAGATTGAAGAAACATCAGTTCTGAATTCTTCCTGGAACCTTACGTTTATAGGATAATCCTCATCTTGATATTTAAAAGTAGAAATCTCCTTTCCGAAAATAGAAGTTCTCAATGCATCTCCTATCTGACCAGTACTCAAGTCAAATCTTCTAGCTTTATTTCTGTCATAATCAATGAGTAGTTCCGGCTTATCAAGATTTACATCTATTTTCAACTCTTCATAGCCACCTATAGAAGAGTTAGATATAATATCTCTCACTTTTTTAGCTTCTACTACTAACCCTAAATAATCCTCACCGCTTAGCTCTACTTGAATAGGTGCGCCCTGAGGTGGTCCTGCAGGATCCTTGGCTACTATTATGTCCACTCCTTTAATGTCCGCCAATTCTTCTCTGACTCTATTCTGGATTTCTGCAGAGGTATATTCTCCTCTTTCTCCATTTTTAATAAAACTTACATTAATTCTAGCCTTATGAGGTGTAGGTCCTAAAGCCGGTCCTTCCATTGGGTCAGAAGTTCCGTTTCCTACTTGTCCTATTACAGATTTTACTACGCTTAATTCTCCGTTTTGGTCTAAGTAGTTAGCGCGTAGCAATGAGTCTACTCTTTCCTCTATAACAGTAGCTATTTCATTCGTCTTATCTATATCTGTTCCTATCGGCATTTCTGCGTAGATGTTCAGATAATTAGGTTCGTTTTCTGGGAAGAAAAGTACTTTAGGAGGGAAAATTGCCATCATCACTATGGACATAATTAACAATCCACCAGTTCCCCAGAATACGATTCTAGGATTATATCCTTTCAGTGCCCATCCTAAGAATTTTTCATAGCTATTTTCTAATCTAGGTAGAAGTTTGTTTTGGAATAAATCAGTTCCTCTTTCGAATAAGAACGCATTCAAAAGAACTAGGATAGATCCAGCTAATAATAAAGTCCCAAACCACGTCAACACAAAACTGAAAAGTATTCCTAACACAGCTAGAATTAACGCTATTCTAGCAGCTTTTCCTTTGTTTAGTTTTTTCTCTTCTACTTTCATAAAAGCAGCTGTAAACACAGGGTTTATAACCAATGCTACAAAAAGAGATGAAGCCAATACTATTATTAAGGTAATTGGTAAATACTTCATAAACTCTCCCATTATTCCTGGCCATAAAATCAATGGAAAGAATGCCGCTAAAGTGGTAGCTGTAGATGCTATAATAGGCATGGCTACTTCTCCTACACCCTGCTTAGCTGCGGGAATAGGTTTCATACCTTCATCCATAAGCCGGAAAATATTTTCTACTACCACTATTCCGTTATCTACCAGCATTCCTAATGCCATTACCAGAGAGAATAGCACCATTACATTCAGCGTAAACCCAATGAAATTCAAAATAGAAAACGAAAGCAGCATAGACAGAGGAATGGCTATTCCCACGAATATGGCGTTTCTTAATCCTAAGAAAAAGAGTAAAACACCTACCACTAACATTACACCGAAAATAATAGAGTTTACAAGTTCATCTACCTGAGTTCTGGTCTGATCGGACTGGTCATTGGTAACACTAACATTTATATTTTCAGGCAAATATTCCTCTTTAGCATTTTCAACGATTACCTGAATCTGATCAGAAGCAGAAAGAAGATTTTCACCGGACCGTTTGAATACATCTAGCATTACCACAGGTTTGTTAAATTCTCTGGCGTAGCTCTCTTTATCCTTTTCTCTAAACTTAACTTCTGCTATTTCATGGAGATAAACCACTTCTTGATTCTCTCTCTTTACTATTACGTTAGCTATTTCTTCAGGGGAAGTAAACCTTCCTTCTACTTTGACAGCTCTTCTAAAATTGTCTTGTACTATTTCACCACCACTAATAGTTAGATTCTCTTGTTGAATAGCAGCTGCTATGTCATTAAAAGAAAGCTCCCTAGCGTTCATCTCCAAAGGGTTGACCTCTATACTAACTTCTTTATCAGTTACACCTCTGAGTTCAACTTTACTAACTTCAGATACTTTTTCTATCTCATCTTCAAGCCTTTCTGCATATTTCTCTAATTCTTCTACAGAATAATTTCCCGATAGATTAATGTTCATCACCGGAGCGAATTCCGACATGTTAGAAGCAAAAACATTAGGGTCTGCCGGCAAATCCTTAGGAAAGTCAGGATCCGATTTAGCTATATCTACTTTGTCTTTTACTTTTAGCAGAGCCTCATCTGGAGTGACACTAAAGTCAAAAAGAACTTTTATACTAGAAAATCCTTCTACAGAAGTAGACGTTATATCATCTACACCTGTTATTCCGTTGAGTTCTTTTTCCAGCGGAGAAGAAATAAGTTTTTCTATCTCAGTAGGAGAGTTCCCAGGGTAAGGAGTGTTGATGTATATCTCCGGCATTACCACTTCTGGAAACGCTTCCTTAGGCAGTCCGTTATAAGCTAAATATCCCGCTAGAACTATGATGGTAGTAATTACATAAACGGTAGTCTTGTTATCTATAGAAAGATTAGAAAGACCGAAATGCTTAACTACAGATTTTTTTGTTTCTTTATTATCCATTTTTCAAAATGAGTTTTAGAATTAATCTATTCTAATTTCTTGACCATCCACAAGCTTTCTAGCGCCATCGGTAACTATAGTTTCTGCTCCAGTTAAACCAGAAAGAATCATGGTTCTTCCTTTGTAAGAAAGTCCTGGTTCTAAAATGTTCTTTTTAGCTACTGTTTTTCCACTTTCCTTTACCACTTGATAAACAAATGAATCCCCTTTGATATCTCTAAGAATGTATGAAGAAGGGAGAACAATTACAGAATCAGCTTTGAAGTCGTTGATCTCTACCTCAGCCATTAAGTTTGGCCTTAAAAAATCAGCTTTCTTAGAAAATCCGACTTTGATTTCAAAAGTTCTATTGGCAGGATTTATAGTAGCACCTATGTTGCTTATACTACCCGTGAGTGTGTCCATTCCTTCTCCAAACGAAATACTAACCGGAGCATTAGGTTTGATTTTCGCCAAATACTTCTCACTTACATCAGCCACAGTATGAAGCTCTTTTAAATCTGTCTCTTATACACATCTCCGA
>CAJXOV010000036.1 GCA_913057815.1 uncultured Flavobacteriales bacterium | reverse complement strand
AACCTAGGTTGGATGAATATAGACCGCTTCTATAAAGATGACATTTTGCCTAAGCGTGAGATAATCGTTTCTAGTAAAAGCGAAGAGAAAGACCAGAATGTAATGCTCTACTTCTCTGACTTAAACAGTTGTATTCCCATGTATATGAGTAATGGAGAGGCCAAGCAGAAGAGTATTCCGAAAGGAGAAGCTGCGCGCGTATTCGCTTATACATTGGAAGGGAATAATGTGATGTACTGTGAGTATGACGCTTCTAAACAGGATTACATTAAGTTGAATTACAAGCCCATTAGTTTTACGGATTTCAGAAAAAGAATTTCAGAAATAGGAAGGGTATAATAAGAATGTTCTAGGGTTATCAGTTCTAGAGTTTTGTTTGATGAAGAGCTCCTCAGTGAAAACTGGGGAGCTTTTTAATTTTGGCTAAACCGGAAATGAATTCACCGCTTTCCTTAGGTGAACTAGCCTAGTAAGCAATGATTCTAGATTATCCAACTGCAGCATATTAGCTCCATCAGAAAGAGCTTTGCTTGGATCAGGGTGTGTTTCTATGAATAGACCATCTGCTCCTGCAGCTATAGCGCTTTTAGCTATGGTTTCTATGAGTTCCGGTTTACCTCCAGTTACACCAGAAGATTGGTTAGGCTGCTGTAAAGAATGTGTTACATCCATAACTACTGGTGCATATTCTTTCATCACTGGAATTCCTCTCATATCTACTACTAAATCTTGGTAGCCAAAAGTGGTTCCTCTTTCTGTAATCCACACATTATCATTTCCTGAATCTTTCACTTTATTCACAGCGAACTGCATAGACTCTGGCCCTAAAAACTGTCCTTTTTTGATATTCACAAACTTGCCTGTTTTGGCCGCTGCTACTAGTAAATCCGTTTGACGGCATAAGAAAGCTGGAATTTGTAACACATCTACATAATCTGCCGCTCTAGCTGCTTCCTCTGCAGTATGAACATCTGTGACCACCGGCACATTTAATTCAGCACTCACCTCAGCTAAATAACCCAATGCCTTTTCATCTCCTATTCCTGTGAATGAATCTATTCGGCTTCTATTTGCTTTCCTGTAAGAACCTTTAAACACGAAAGGAATCTCTAAACGGTCAGTGATTTCTTTTATACGCGTAGCAATGCTGAACACCAATTCTCTACTCTCTACTGCGCATGGTCCAGCTAGTAGAAAAAAGTTATCGGAAGATGCGTTGTTTATTTTACTTGGTAGATTCATGATGCTGTTCTAAATTTTCTGGCTATTCCGAAACTGGCACTTCTACCACTTCCGCTCTCTAAAAATGCTCCTACTAAATTTCTGGTAGAAATATAAAATTTCCAATTCTCTAAACTTAAATGCGCTCCAGCATTCATACGTAGCCGGCCGTAACCTCCGTAGCTTAATCCTACGTTATAGCCTATTCGATTGGTCTCGTTGTGTAAATAATTTACTCCTATTTCCGCTCTGTGATCTGTAAAGAATCTCTTTCTTACTGAAAATCCAAAATGGTCACTCTTATTTATTCTGTGAAAATAAGCCGCGTTTATATCTAAAGGCATGAGAACATTCTTTGCTTTTTGATCATCACTATAAGCTAGAGAATCTTGTAGAGTAATACTAGACAATGGATTATCAGAGGAGAATACATCATCGATGTTCACACCGCTAAAATTCCATGTACTATCTGCTTTTAAACTTCTCGTTCTGTCATTTAAAATGGCTGCTCCTAAATTTCTAAGCTCTAAAGAAACCAAATCTTTATTCTCTCTTACTTTAAAGTTATATCGTCCATTTAGAGTGAATCCTGTTCCAGAGTTACTGAGAAAATCTCCTCTTAAAGTATCATTCATAGTAACCGACCCAGAGTAGGTAAGCTCTAATTCTGAAGCGTCTTCAGCTGTAAACAACGTAAACTCCTCTACCTCTGAAGAAAAGTAACTCTGTACATTTATAAGATTGAATGAAAAATAGCTTCCAGTAGACTCATTCATGATTCCCAGACCTGCATATTGGTAATTCATATACTCAGCAGAAGCATGAGACATCTGTAATGTTTCACCCAGTTTATCGGCATTTCCTATAAATCCTAAGTGAAATATGTCTTTAGGGAAAGTGGCATAGCCATACCGTGCTGTTCCGAATTCTAGAAATAAACTATTGGAACTTTTAAACCCTATGCTATCAGACAATGCTCTGTATCTTATGCCAGCAGATGCCCAACCACCAAACGTATTTTCACCATTCATTGAGCTCTCCATATCTACTAATGAAGCTCTATCTATAGCTCCACCAAAAGCTAGATTTGAAATTAGACTGTTCTGAATGGCTTCAGAAAAGTAGTCTGCTTCTACATTTAGCTCAAGTACTGAGTATCTCTCTGTGATAGGTTCATGGCTAAACTCAAGAGAGTTTTGGCCAATACCAAAACTGACTACAAATGACAGTAGAATAAGTAGATTAAATCTTAACACCATATGTTACTTTTCCTGTGATTAACACATCAATTTTATCAGAAGTAAGAAACTTCACCTCTTCACCATTAGCAGTATTAGCTATTACTTTTATAATTAGGAATTCTGAATTGTAAAGACTCTCTAAATTCCCTTCTGTTAGCTCCAGAACAATTTGATGTTCGGATGCTATATCATCTACTTCAGGTATTAAAGAAGAAGACCAAAAAGGTTCATCTTCATTAGGAAAACTTACTTCAAAATCAAACCCTACACCAAAGTAGTTTGTTAAAGTAGCAGTAAGCGTTAGTGCTTTTATATTTTCTTCTGCTTCTAGGTCTAGAATTAATGAGTCTTGTAAAATTAAGTTCTCTATTCCTAAACAGAGTGGAAATGAAATATCAGCTACCATTTGAAAAGGATATTCCTCAATAAAGAAATCAAATCCTCCTGAAACATCACCCAGTGGGTTTAAAACTGCATCTCCTTGAATAGCTATTCTGTTAGGAGTAACTGCTAATGCCTCAGACAGATTAGAAGAACCTCCAAAATCAAAACTAACACTACTGGGTATAACTCCGTTTGTAGTCTCTTGAGCTCTTGAAATATTCAACAAGCTGTAAAGATTATCAGTTTGTAACTGCACTTGATTGGCCGTAATAGAGTTTAATGTAGAAATATCATTCAACTGAATTTGAGCGTCTACACCGAAGTTATTTATGAATTCTAATGAAGCATCTAATTCGCTTAGAGAAACGGTTCCTCCCTGATAGATAGACGAGTCTAATACTATCTCTTCATTTATTTCTCTGTCCCACTGTCCGAAGTATCCTCTTAATTCTTGTACTTCTAATTCTAACAACTCCATTTTCACCGTTACCAAATCTGACCCGTAAACCTGTGCTGTATAACTGGGTGATGCAGAAGTAGCTACCGATAAATTACCAATTAACGTATTTCTTTCTGTTCCTGAAGTTCCTGTAAAATCAATTTCATATCCTGAAATGTCTACTAACAACTCATTTGAATATGGATTCAGAGTAGAAGCTGGATTAGTTTGACCTACTAAACTTAGCTCTTCTCCATTTAAACGTATTCCTGGTAAAGTGTATCTAAGATCTAGATATCCGTCTACATCACTTTCAAATTCGACTCTTAAGGTTCCTGTTTTAATTTTCCCGTAGCGTAGCAATGCATCATCAAGATTAAATTCAAAATCTTCATCTAAACCAAAAATCTCGTTTGAATTTTCAAAAGGAATTGGACCCAATGCCACTCCTGAAGTATATGATGCTTCTAAAACAGTATCTCCTAAATTGATTAACTCGCTCAAGTTTATAGGAGCTAATGTGTCATAATAATGAACTCTTACTACATCCTCATCAAAGTATAAATAATCATTTTCTTGTATATCATCAAAACTAAGTTCTCCCTTAGCTATGGGAAAAGCATATTCAGGTTCCCAAGTTGTATCTCCCCTATTGCACCGAGAGAGGACGAAAACGACTAAACAGAAAAATATGATTTTAACTATGAAATTCATTCGGTTGTAAAAATAAGTAGGAATACATTTATGAATACAATCTACTCGTCTATTCTCCTAATATAAATTAGTGCACTAAATAATGATACGAATACGAATGGGACAAGAGACTCATGCATATCCTGAGGAAGAAAACTCCACACCATAAGCGTGGCCACTGTTATTCCTGAATAAATCTGAAGCCAAATTTTCCTAGAGAACTTTAAAAATGGAAGAATTAAATTCAAAGGTGAAGCCCATAAAATGTTCAAATTATCCATGGTAGCATTGTGGTCAGTGAAAAACCAAAGCAAGAAAATCAGTGTTCCTACTAACCCATTGACTAGGAGTATTAATGCAGAAAGGATTCTACTGAATCGTTTTCTCCTATATATGAATAACACTATCAAAAGCACTATTGAAATAAAACAGATTACCTTAAATGAAGAGTCTTTAAATTTCTTTTTTACTTGAATTGGTTCGGCTGGCAACACTTCAAATCCATCTGCCATGAGTGAGTTTCCATTTAATCGGGCGTTATCAAACAGATACATCAAAGAATCTGGTAGGAAAGCTTGTTCACCATCTTGAACATAATAATCACATGGTAACCCTAAGGCTATATCTATTCCCAAATCACTCCATTCCATATCTGGCAAATAAACATCTATCATTTGCCTGAAAGTACTTCCATTGGCTTTATTGGCTTTTCCCCAATCTACTGTATTTCCAGTAGCTTCATCAATGATATCTCTGATTCGAGTGGCACAATTATCATAAAAGAAATCGTATTTATAGAGCGCATTTTCGGGGAGCACATTTACTTCTAGAAGATCTATTAGTGTCGTTTTCTGCTTTGATGTGAAATTTAATCGTTGAGCCCATATTTGTCTCTGTTCTCTTATGTATCCATATTGAAAATAGCCAAACTCTTCTTTAGCCACTTTATATGGGAGTTGGCCTCTAGCGAACTTTACATAGAAATTATCTGTATTGAAATCGAATGTGCCGTAATTGTATACAAAATCGGTAGTTGGTGTTTTCACCATAATAGCCGTATGGCCAAAAACCGAGTATAAATCCGCTCCTGGACTACAGGTAAGAATATAAATTTCAGTTTCGTTAGTTTTAGTCTCGAACTGAGCATTAACAGCATTTCCAAAAAAGCAAAAGAAGAGAGCTACCCAAAAATATTTCATAAAAAAGTCCCGAATTAAATTCGGGACTAAGATAGCAAAGGTGAAGTGATTCAATTCTGAATCAATTAATTTTTATTAATCTCAAAGGTAGTGGAATCTTTTAGGTTTTTCAAATAGTACTTCCCAGTAGTCAAATGGGCCAAATTTATTACTACTTGATTATCGGTTTGTGCTGTGACAGAATAATTAACTTCCTTACCTAATGCATCCATAAGAACTAAGTCAGAAATTTTTCCGGTGAAATTTTGAATCGTAATTTCTCCCGGAGTAGGATTCGGATATAACACCAGCAGCTCTTTTTCTTTTTCTTCCATCCCAATAGTGAACTCAACCTCTATTTCATCCTCAACACAACAGTTATTTGCATCGCAAATTTCTACATCATAGAACCCTTGGGCTAACCCCTGCAATTCGGTTAAAGCATCTCCATTAAGAGTATAAGGAGCGGATCCTCCAGAAACCTCAACGGAAATAGAACCTTCATTGGAACCTTGATCTGGTCCAGAATTAAAAATTACTGACAGAACCTCAGGCTCTGAGATTGTAATCAAAGAATCAAAAGAGCAATTATAACCATCAACTACATTAAGCAAATAGTCATTAGCTGCCAATGATGAAACGAATAATCCGGTTTCAGCTTGATCTATTGTGAAATTGAACGGTTCAGCTGCTTCAATCAAAAGAGCTATTGACCCATTATCTTCTCCAAAACACAACACATCATCGGTAACGATATTAAATTCAGGATCTTGGGAGTAAACAATCGAAAACTGTTCCTCGATTATACATCCCGAAGAATCTACAACTCTTATCGAATGTTCTCCTATTTCCAAAGAAGGAGTTAAATCACTCAATGTTTCATCAATAAACAATTCAAAAGGGTTATCCGACTGAACCACAATTTCTACTTGGTCCTCTATTTCACCTGGACAGATTGTTAAACCGTTAATTCCCATTAATTCAAACCCAATACCTGCGTCTCCAATCTCTATTTCATAAGATTGGACAATTCCGAACTCGTAAGTGATCTCAGCTGTGACGGTTTGAGCAGAATTTACAGTATAAGTAGGGGCTTCAGTATCCCCATTCCATAACACTTGTTCGTAATCTCCTGATATTGAAATCTCGGTGGATTCTCCTGGACATAAATCACTGCCATTTGTGAACTCTAAAGAAAGTTCTATGGTTTCACCTTCTAAAAATTGATATGTAGAGTCCGAAACTAAATCATAATACCAGTCTACATGGCCACTTGGCCAAAGTACAGAAAGGGAATCCGAAGACTCCTTAGTACCTAATCCAAAAATCTTTGTATAACTCTGTTGTGAGAGAAAACCTTGACCACAATGAGTACTTCTTAACTGAGGAACTCCTCCGTAATAAAAGTTTAAATAACTTCCAATCCCATCCCTATTGCTCACAGTACCTTCTAATTTGTATTTTAGCCAATTATTTTCATTCCCCGAGCTTCTCCATAATAAACTATTAGCATAATGGTTACTCACTACTAGATCAGGAAAGCCATTACCATTAATATCACCAAACATATTTCCAAAACTATAGTCTACTGGAACTGACTCTAATCCCCATTGGCTATCTGCTTCAGTAAAAAATCCTGTTCCATCATTTATTAAAAGATTATCATGCCATGTAGTAGAAAAAGATCCCATACTAACAAACAAGTCCAAATCACCATCATTTTCTATATCTACAAATATTCCACCCCAAGCAGCTTCCCCTGGTACTTTCACTCCTCTTTCTAGTGCTTCATCTGTAAATGTTCCATCTCCATTATTCATTAAAAGGACTGCCCCTTCCGATGTGTTGGTAATAAAAATATCTAAATAACCATTGCCATCTAGGTCTGCCACATCACCATTCATTCCGTCCATAATAATATCAGAATCAGATGTTTCACTCGTATCATCAAACGAAAATCCATCTAGATTTCTTAGCATTGTGTTCCCATAAGACTTATCCTGTGCTATGTAGATATCTTCAAAGCCATCTTTATCATAGTCAAAAGCTATTGGACAAAACGGAGCCTGAAAACTATCTTGTGTATTTGTTTGAACACCAACATTATTAAATGTTCCATCTCCATTGCCATAATTCATAAGATTATGCTCAGGTAAATAATTACCATTTAATGTGCGGTTTACAATGTATAAATCTAAATTCCCATCTTTATTAAAGTCGGCAAATACACTTCCAAACGAATTATTATCAACACTCGGTAAGTCCAAGCCAGAAGTTTCTGTGATATCTTCAAGATTTAAATCACCGTGATTTAAATACAATCTATTTCCAGATTCATTTGCAGAAATAAATAAATCATAGTCTCCATCATTATCAATATCTGCCCATAAAGGATGTTTAGTATTTCCATCATTATCGACTCCAGGAAAAACCCATTTCATCATGTTCCCTGTTCCGTCATTGATATAAAAGGACATGTCATTTCCATCATTCGTAGTAAAAGTGAGATCGTCAAATCCATCTTGGTCAAAATCGACAAAACTAACTCCTCCAGCCATTTCACTACCATCTCCGAATGTATGAGGTACCTCTAAATAATGTGATACATTTTGAAAAGTCACATTTTGTGCATTTAACAACCCAGAAAAGCAGAAGAGAAGAACAAAAATAGAAACACGCATATTAGTCAAGGATTATATAGTTATCACTAAGGTAACTCTATTTTTCTAATTTAACCTCACCAAAAAAAACAAAATTGGCCGCTCCTTGTAGCTTTATCGATGAGAAAATATGATTCTTTTTAATAAAACTCACCCTTAATTCTCCTCCTAAGGTTTCTAATTTAACATTATGGGTGCCATCATCTAAAACGGAGGAAACAGCAGCAGCAGTTACTCCTGTCCCACACGAAAGAGTTTCATCCTCCACTCCTCGTTCATACGTCCTTATTTTCAACGCATTTCCTATACGCTCTACAAAATTGACATTTATTCCTTCATCAAAAAACCGACTATGATATCTGATCTTTTTAGCCTCAGAAATTAGATCTAAATCTGTTAACGCGTTGCAAAAAACCACATAATGTGGGCTTCCTGTGTTCAGCACGAAATCATTGTTGCTTTTTTCCAAACCATTGACATCCCCCATAGATACTTGGACTTCCAAGTTTGGCAAAATCTCTCCAGTATGAAGGCCATCTATAGCATTAAAAGTACAAGTTGGTCCTCTAAAAATGTCTTCAGAATGAGCAAAAGCAACTGAACATCTACTTCCATTTCCACAGAAACTCTGAGAGCCATCTGAATTATAGTAGTTAACATAAAAGTCAGTATTCACATCAGGTTCAATCAAAATAAGGCCATCAGCCCCAATCCCAAATTTTCGGTCACACAACCTAGAGATTGTAGACTTTGTAAAAGATAGTTCCTTATTCATGTTATTAATCATGATAAAGTCGTTACCTGTTCCTTGGTATTTATAAAATTTAATTTCCATTATTTTCAGAGTTCAAATGTAAAATAAAATTGAACCTTTTCATAAGACTGATTTCGTAACTTCGTCCCCCAATTGAGCATTTATTATGGAGGCTATTTCACAAGAAATAATGGTAGGAAAGATAAATAAAGTTACTGCATTAAAAGGATTAGAATTAATGTTTACTGCCAGAACAATGGCAAACAAATTCGAAGAAGAAAAAGAAGTAACTAAAACATATGTTCATGCTACTTCAGCCGGTCATGAGGCCGCTCAATTAGCTATTTCCATGCATTTGAAATCTCAAGACTTCGTCTTCCCCTATTATAGAGATGATTCCATTCTGTTAGGGATTGGAATGACTCCTTACGACTTAATGCTTCAGCTTCATGCTAAAAAAGATGATCCATTTTCAGGTGGCAGAACTTACTATTCTCACCCTAGTTTAAATGATCCTGACAAACCTAAAATCCCCCACAACTCATCGGCCACAGGAATGCAAGCCATTCCTTCCACTGGTGTAGCCATGGGATTGAAGTATAAAGAATTAAAAGGATTGAGTAATTTTCCTAAAGGAGAGGCACCAGTAGTAGTTTGTAGTATTGGTGATTCGGCTATGACGGAAGGCGAAATAGGAGAAGCTCTGCACATGGCAGCTCTTAAGCAATTGCCTATTATCTTTTTTGTCCAAGATAATGGATGGGATATTTCAGCAAATGCAGAGGAAGTTCATTTTGGAACTGCTATGGATTTAGCCAAAGGATTTCCTCCAATAGAATCTCACTCATTTGACGGTGCTGACTTTTTTAACTGTCATGAAAAATTCGGAGAAATTATAGAAACAGTTAGAAATGAAAGAAGACCATTTTTAATTCATGCAAAAGTTCCCTTTTTAGGGCACCACACTTCGGGAGTAAGAAAAGAATGGTATAGAGATGATCTTGAAGACCACAAGAGAAGAGATCCACTTCCAAGACTAGAGACTAACTTATTAGATCTAGGAATTGGAATCAAAGAAATAGTAGCTGTAAAATCGGCTGTTAAGGAATTAGTCAATGAAGATTATAACCGAGCCCTCAATGCTGAGGAACCAAGTCCTGAAAGCGTATTTGACCATTGCTACGCGCCTTCTCCGATAACCGAAGAAACAGGAACAAGAACTCCCCAAGATGGCGAAGTAAAATTAATGGTGGATTGTGCATTGTTCGGTGTTCAAGAAATAATGGAAAAACACCCAGAATCACTTCTTTATGGACAAGATGTAGGAGGAAGATTAGGAGGTGTTTTTAGAGAAGCTGCTACCCTTGCTCAAAAATTTGGTGATGACAGAGTGTTCAATACTCCTATTCAAGAAGCATTTATTATTGGCTCCACATGTGGAATGAGCGCTGCAGGTTTAAAGCCTATAGTCGAGGTTCAATTCGCAGATTACATATGGCCTGGATTAAACCAACTATTTACAGAGTTAAGTAGAAGTTATTACCTATCAAATGGAAAATGGCCTGTAAGTTCTCTAATTAGAGTTCCGATAGGTGCTTACGGGAGTGGTGGACCTTACCATAGCTCAAGTGTAGAATCTATTCTTACCAATATCCCAGGAATCAAAGTAGCTTACCCAAGCTCAGGTGCCGATTTAAAAGGATTAATGAAAGGAGCCTTTTATGATCCAAACCCTGTAGTGATGCTAGAGCATAAAGGATTGTATTGGTCTAAAATTGAAGGAACGGAAGAAGCTAAATGTGTAGAGCCTTCTGAAGATTATATTATTCCATTAGGAAAAGCTAGAACTGTTCAAAACGCTAGCGCTGCTAAATCGGTTACAGTTATCACCTATGGCATGGGAGTTTATTGGGCTAAAACAGCTTCTAAAGGAATTAAGGATCAAGTGGAAATTATAGATTTAAGGTCTTTACTCCCACTAGATGAGGATGCCATTCTAAAATCGGTTAGAAAAACAAACAGATGTGTAATAGTAACTGAAGAACAACAATCTCAAAGTTTTTCAAGAGGTTTAGCAGGGACTATATCAGAAAAATGTTTTACAGAATTAGATGCTCCTGTCTTGACTGTTGGAAGTGAGAATACAGCTGTCTCTTATACACATCTGACGCTGCCGACGAATAGAGAGGTGTAGA